>CAKMJS010000047.1 GCA_927405585.1 uncultured Desulfosporosinus sp. | reverse complement strand
AATTGCCAAATAGCTGGTAAAAGACTCAAGGACCTAAAATTTCCTCGCAACTCCTTGGTCGGAGCCTTAATTCATGGCTAAGAGGTCAGTGTTCCGCATGGCGAAACCATCCTTCATGGAGGCGACAGGGTCGTTGTGGTTGTTTTCCTCCACCCCTGCATGGATTGTCTGGGGGGAGGTTACACCAACCGCCCCCACTTCCATGATCACACTTGACACGCACTTATCTTAATCCGACTCCGCTAGGAAAGTTTACTCACCGCCAATAAAAGTCCTTTCTGATCAAAATCGCCTCCCGCCGTATAGTATCGATCTGCATAACTCCATACAAGGAATACTTTAAATGGTTTCAAACCTAATTCCAAGTAAGAGCCTTCAATCTTTGCACTAGCAAACTCAAAGCTCACCGGAGTTAACTCTAATTGCGGCGGTATATTAGCATGCGCAACTTTGCCCTGTGACACGGTTAGTTTCGCTATCGGGTCCCCAGATACGAAGTATTGAGTTAACAATACCCCTTCGCCACCCGGCATTTTCATCCACTGATGCATAGTCTGGAATTCCCCGTCCGAAAGATAGGGTTGCTCACCCAAGCGTTCCTTCACCTCTTGAAGCGTAATTTCCTCGATCGGTTGAATAATCTCCTGAGTGTTATCCAACACTTGAATATCAGATGGTAAGAGTAAATTAAACAGTTCATTGGATAAACCTTGATTTAAACGAAGTTCCCGAACCACTTTGCGTTGCACCAATTCATGGTTGGCATTGTACAATTCCGTCACCAGCGGCATCCAAGTGTCTTTGTCCATCCACAAATGAGTCACCATATCCTCTTTGCCACTGACTTTCTGATTGAATTGAAGATGCAGAGTTGGGCGCCCATTAACGTATTCAGTCCCCAGCGTACGACTATTTCGATCAGCAGCCATCAACTTCAGAGAATCAGTAAAATCGAGACCCATTTGTTTCCTAAAGTCCTCACTAACCTTAATTTTCACTGCTTGTTTGGCATCTTCCATATAGGTTAGGGCCTCAACTCCTTTGACCACAACGACAACTTCACCCATTAAGGGATGACGTGATTCCACTCGGTACAAGTCTGGAGTCAGAAACCAACTATGCGATGTCAAAGTTTGGGGGGTACCTTGCTCAAAGTAGGTGTCGTCAACTATTTGCTCATAATCCTTAAGTTGGGCCGTTACAATCTGAATTTTTTCCATGATTTCTGTTGAACTGAGTGTCATTTTACCTGTCAGCGTATGGAGCAAGGTTAGAAAATCCTTGTGGCGTCGAAGTTCCTTCGCCCACTCCGGGTGTTTAGCCAAATCCAGTTCAAACTTCGCCCTCTCTGCTCCGTTCATAGTTTCTTCCAAATAGCTATAAAACAGGTCAGTTAAGTTAATCGCCATTTTATCTTCCATTTTCTTTTTCTCCTTTCGTACTTCCCGAAATACCTCGAGATGATGTTGAAGCCGTTCCCGAGCACGAAACAATCGAGATTTAACGGTTCCAACGGGTATCTGGTTCCGTTCAGCGACTTCCAGCAAACTAACTCCCAACAAATCCACGTCAATCACGACCTGTTGTTGATCAATGGGTAATAGCTGGAGCGCTCGAGCCAGTTCGCAACGCATCACGACCAACTCATCCACCGCAAGGCCGATTTGTTGTAGAATTCCTTGCTCAAAGCCTTCTGTTTCCCGTTGTTTCAGCCGGAGAATCATGTAGACTTCGTTCGTAACAATTCGACGCCACCAAGCAGAAAAGGCCGCAATCTCGACGAGAGTATGCAGGTGAGTATGCATTTTAAGCAAAGCATTTTGCACGGCATCCCCAGCGAGGTCCGAATCACGCAACATTGCCCGCGCTTGACGCAAGGCCAGAGGATAAACCTGAGCTAGCAATGACTCCCAGGCCACTAAATCCCCCGCTTGAGCCTTCTTAATTAGTTCATTTCGTTCAATCACTCGAAACAGCTCCTAAATGAGAAATTTATCTTATATTAGTATTGAGTACTCAACGTCTTTCTGCCCTACTTCTTTCCTAATGGGAGGTTTTCCTCCAAGCCAATAAAGGAATTTGTAAACCTATCAGAAGTGCAGTCCCCATCAATGTGGTGACAATCGGTTCCCAGAAAGGCGTAGAGCGTGACCAGGCGGTTTGACTCAGGGTCGCTTGAATTAACTCTAAAAGCCCAGAAACAAAATGACCCTGCCACACCATCGGTAAAAGTAGGTTCACTAACACAATACTAATCAAAGCTAATCCACCAGCCAAGGTCGTACTCGTGACAAGAGCACTGGCCAACAGGATCAAGCTAATCAGAAACGCTTGATATAAAACATAGAGAAGGGCTCCTTGACATAGGGCACTCCAATTTACGGGACCGATCAATTCGACAGTGTAATAGGCCCCGATTCCTAGTCCCACCAACGAGGAGAGAGCAGCCACCAGGAAAAACACGCTATACTTGGCCAAAACGTAGTGAGTGATGTTGACGGGTTTACTCCATAACCATTCCCCAACAAGTTTACGCTCACCTGCAATCAAGCCCATTCCTACTAGGATAAGAGCAAGAATACCTAATTGGTTATATTGGCCAATGATACTATAAAGCACCTGATCCACTGTGGGCGGAGGAATATGAATCACTGTGCCTTCTGGCAAGTTGCTGGCCGAGCTCAAAATTAACGGCATTAGTTTAAATGTGATTGGTTGTAAGACCCCTAGGAACAGGTAAACCGCGACCAACGGTATCCAACGTCCCAGCCTAACCATCTCTCGGGCCTCTTTAGCGAGCCATATTGCCATCTTTAGCCCCTCCTTGACCCGAACTTGAATTTTGACGTTGTTCTTCTTCAGCCTGCTTGACAACCTTATAGAAAAATTGTTCCAATCCCTGTTCCTGCCAAGCTACATTGCTGACTGGAACCCCAACACCCTGCAGGGCACCGCTAAATCCGGCCTGCAACTGGTTCATCAGGCGACTGTCCACTTCGAAGTGCACCTGAGTCCTAACTATGCTTTCTCCACTTTGCTTTAATAACTCAGGCATAGTTCCCTGTGCCTTGATTTGTCCCTTATGGATGATGACCACCCCATCACACACCTGCTCAATATCGTGTAGGATATGGCTGGATAAAAAGATGGTTTTTTCCTGTTTTAGTTTTTTTAATAAGGAAAACACTTCATCTCGCCCTTGCGGATCAAGCGCTGACACCGGCTCATCCAATAAGAGCACCGGGGGGTCTCCGATCAACGCAGAGGCTAAACCTAAGCGTTGCTGCATGCCACCCGAGTATTTACCCACACGACGGCGAGCAAATTCCGACAAACCAACCGTATCCAAATACTTGCCCGCAGCTTTTTTCGCCTGGCGTGCTGGCACACCCACTAATTCCGCGCTAAGCCTAAGGAACTCCTCACCACTTAACCACGGATAAAACTCAGGACGTTGTGGAAGATATCCGCAGAGCTTCTGAACCTTCTGCCGTTCGGTAAGAAGAGACTGTCCAGCAACGAATATTTCCCCTTGATCCGGCCGGAGCAAACCCACCAACATACGCAAAACTGTTGTCTTACCTGCTCCATTTTGGCCCAAGAAACCATAGCACTTCTCACTTGGTATGCGAAAACTGACGTTTTCCAAGGCCTTGAACGTTCCAAACTTCTTACTAACTCTTTTGCATTCAATCATTGGGCTTCTCTCCCGAGAGTCCAGTATAGTACAGGACCCATTAAACTAAATACCACGATGATAATTGCCCAAATAATCTTATTTCCTCTCTGAACTCCATCACTTCGCACCAGGCTGATCAAAGAAGCCACTTGTAGCATTACTTGAATAATAATAATCGGTATAACCAAACTCCATGGAATGTTCGCTAACTCCGCACTCATTTTTCTCGCACTCCTTCCACCCTCAATTTTCTCTTAGTCTTAGTCTTTGTAGTTTTAGTTTTGTTTTAGTCTCAGCTTGGGTCTATATCCATTTATTATCCCTTCCCGTCTACTTCTATCCTCTAGATGCATGCTAACGTGAAAAAGTTCCTTTCTTTTGTTTTTAATTTCTGGCAATTTATAAACCCTCCAAAGACATGAAACATTCCTTCTTAGAAATGCAATAACAAAAAGGCACCGGTAAAATACCGACACCTTTATGAATCTTTTTAAAATTCTACAATAGAACATTATTTCCCCTTATTACTGTTTGAAATCTGGGCCTCCAGGATTTGCGTAGAGAATCAGAGCCCTAAATACCAAGTAGCTATCGAGAAGTAAATTAATATCCCTGCAATGTCAGCAATCGATGCCACCAGAGGCCCGCTTGCCGTCGCGGGGTCCATCTTTAGTTTGCTAAGTAAAAATGGCAGGGACATTCCAATGGTACAACCGACTAATACTACAACTACCATCGATAAAGCGACGATTATTGCCACATCAGGTCCTCCCCTGAACATTCCAATGATTGAGACCGCAACTGCCATTACCAAGCCTAACAGAATTGCAACCACAATTTCTTTTCTGAGTAAACTAAACCAGTCACTAATTTCGACATCGCCAATAGCTAAAGACCGTATCATCAGGGTAGAGGATTGAGAACCTGCGTTACCGGCACTACCTATTAATAATGGCATAAAGAATACTAGCGCGATCACTGCATGAATGGTTTTTTCATAGTGTGCGATGCCCGCTCCAGAAAGAATATTCATAAATATCAACACCATCAACCACGGGAGTCGTTTTTTGATGAGTAAGAAGGGGCTAGCATCCAACAGGTTTATGTCAATCTTTCCAACCGTAGCCATTTTATGAAAGTCTTCTGTATTCTCGTCTTCAATGACGTCGACAATATCATCGACGGTGATGATGCCTACTAATCGATTTTCGTTATCTGTTACGGGAATCGCTAATAAGTCATATTTACTGATTAGTTCAGCAACATACTCTTTATCCTCTGAGGTAGTAACAGAAATCATTTCCTTGCGCATGATTTCTTCAACTTTTTTTGTAGGAGCGGCGATAACCAAATCTCTTAAAGAAACAATCCCTTCTAAGTGACGGCTAGCATCCGTAACATAACAGGTATAGATCGTCTCTTTATCCAGTGCGTTTCTTCTAATTTTATCTAAAGCGTCTTGAACCGACATTTCCTTTTTTAAATTTACCAACTCAATGGTCATTAAGCTCCCTGCAGAATCTTCATGATAATTAAGAAACTGGTTGATAAGCTTTCTCTCGGATTCCGGAGCGTTTTTAAGAATCCTCTTAACCATATTAGCAGGCATTTCTTCTAAAAAGTCGATTTTATCGTCGAAGGAAAGGTCTTCTAAAATATCATGAAGTTCCTTCTCATTAATCTGCATCGATAGCTGTGACTGACTCTCCGGAAACAGGTTAGCAAAGACATCAGCTGCAATTTCTTTTGGCAGTAATCTATAGACCAAAAGGGTAGTCTTAGGGTCTAATTCATCGATAAACTCGGCAATATCTGCATTTTGTTCCTTAAGTAACTCTTCTTTGAGCAGTGAGTACTTCTTAGCCAATAATAAATCATTAATTCTATCAAAATCCATACCAATTCCTCCAAGTCAGAATTCAGCCCTTCACGACAGTTTTGGTTCTATATAACATGAAGGATTCTCCTATGCTACAATATGTAACACTTTAAGCGGATGTAGACTGCTGACCCTTTAGAATCTCTCGATAGTACAAGGCAGTAGTGTATTTTTGTATTATAACCTCATCTCATCGGTTATATTGTCAATATGTATTATAATACACATTACACGTCTTGGGAATATAATTCAACTTATCTATAATTCAACTCACCTTTCAACGCTACCCTTCAACACCAAGCAAGACCCCCGTTACTGAGTTTCAGCAACGGGGGTCTTTTAGAGGATACTCTTACGCCATGAACATTTTGACATCTTCTTCAACAGTGGAAATCCCTGCAATGCCAAAGTTTTCAACTAACACGTTTACGACATTCGGAGACAAGAAGCCTGGTAGTGTCGGTCCTAAGTGAATATTCTTTACGCCAAGGGAGAGTAGAGCTAGTAAAACGATGACCGCTTTTTGCTCGTACCAAGCGATGTTGTAGGAGATTGGAAGTTGATTAATGTCCTCAAGGCCAAAGACTTCTTTCAGTTTCAGTGCAACCACAGCCAAGGAGTAAGAGTCATTGCATTGTCCTGCATCGAGCACTCTTGGAATGCCACCGATGTCTCCGAGGTCCAACTTATTGTACTGGTATTTAGCACACCCTGCCGTCAGGATCACGGTATCTTTTGGTAGTGCTTGTGCGAAGTCAGCATAGTAGCTACGACTCTTCATTCGACCGTCACAGCCAGCCATGACGAAGAAACGTTTAATGGCTCCGGTTTTTACCGCATCGACAACTTTGTCAGCGAGTGCCAGGACTTGATTATGGGCAAATCCTCCTACGATTTCACCGGTCTCGATTTCCGTCGGTGCTGGGCAAGCCTTGGCATGGGCGATAAGTGCTGAGAAATCTTTCGGCTTACCATCTGCACGGTCCGCGATGTGCTTGACGCCTTCGAAGCCGACCACTCCAGTGGTGTAGACACGATCTTTGTAGGAATCTTTCGGCGGAACAAGGCAGTTGGTCGTTAAGAAAATTGGACCGTTAAAGGAATCGAATTCTTGGACTTGTTTATGCCAAGCATTTCCGTAGTTACCGACAAAATTATCATATTTCTTAAAGGCTGGGTAGTAATGGGCTGGGAGCATTTCCCCGTGTGTATAGACATCCACGCCGGATCCTTGAGTTTGGATCAATAACTCTTCGAGATCTTTTAGATCGTGACCACTGATCAGAATAGCTGGGTTATTCCGAACCCCGATGTTTACTTTAGTGAGTTCTGGGTTTCCGTAGGAGGTCGTGTTGGCTTTATCGAGTAGGGCCATCACTTCAACACCGTATTTTCCTGCCTCTAAGGTAAGGGCAACGAGATCACCGGCCGCTAGTGTGTCATCCAGTGTGGCTGCCAAGGCTTTCTCAATGAAGGCGAAGATGCCTGGTTCTTGATATTCCAAAGTATATGCATGCTCAGCATATGCGGCAATTCCTTTTAAACCATAAGTGATCAGTTCTCTGAGGGAGCGAACATCTTCATTTTCAGTTGCTAAGATTCCAACGAGAGCGGCTTTCGCTTCGAACTCAGCGGCAGGTGCTGTCCAAGTTGTTGCATCATTTTGATTTTCTGAGATTGTGCCCCCTGCTTTAAGGATTTCTTGTTTGAGTTCTTCGCGGAGTTTGAGACCGTCTTGAATTCGATCTACGAAACGACTTGCATCGAAGTTTGCGTTAGTAATCGTACTAAAGAGGCTTTCCATGATGAACTTATCAACATCCGGGCGCACTATCCCAAGTTCACGCGCTTGAACCGCGTAAACTGCGATTCCTTTTAAGGTGTAAATCAGAAGGTCTTGCAATTTGGCAACATTTTCGGGTTTCCCGCAAACCCCTTTAACCGTACAACCGGTTCCTTTGGCTGTTTCCTGACACTGATAACAAAACATACTCATTCTTGTTTCCCCCTAATTTTTATTTAAAATTTTTGTACCTCAACTTCAACTACGCTAAGTATATTCCAGTTCCATTCGTGATTCTGTGATTGTGACTCTTCTTTTGGTGTGAGAAAAATCACACCCCGCGCTTGGCAACTATATCATAGATAACCTCTAATAGGTTAATTTTCCGGTTTCCTGACCGGTCAAACTGTGATGACCGCCAACAATAGTAGGCGGTCATCACAGTTTATATGCCCTTTAGATTAATATGTTTTAGTGTTTTAGCTGGATTTCCCGCCACTAATGAATTGGAAGGTACATCCCTAGTAACAACCGAACCTGCAGCAATAACTGAATTATCACCAATTGTGACTCCAGGCAAGAGTGCACAACTTCCTCCAATCCACACCTCGTTGCCAATAACAATTGGTACTGCATGTCCACTCTTGTTCCTATCTTTAGGTTCATTTGAATGACCCGAAGTATATATTCCTACATTTGGACCTATCCTACAATTGTCACCAATTCTTACTTCTGCCATATCTAAGATTGTACAGTTATAACCTGCGTAGAAATTATCACCTACGCGAATGTTATAACCTAAGTCACAATGGAAGTTATGTTCAATACTAGGGTTTATTCCTACGCTTCCAAACAAGCCCTTAATGATTTCCTCTTTTCTTACTTCTTCTTCAGCCTCGCAACTGTTGAATTCTTGGACAAGTTTTTGGGCACGGATGGTTTTCTTTCTTAATTACTCTGTGCCCCGTTCATAGTAGATTTTCTCTTTATCCTCCATATCTGATCTCCTCGCTTAAGTTATCTACGGCCATTAGAAAGTTCAATCAAAACACTGCATAACGCTAATCCTACAGATTTGTCACAGCCTATGGATAATGATACATCTACGAGGGTTTAATTGTTAAAGGAACCAAAACGTGTTATATACTAGTGAAGGTTACTAAAATTATAATAAGGGGGAAGAAGATGGGGACAGGATTAGTCGTTGCATTATTCGTTCTCGGAATTGTCCTCTTAATTCTGGAAATTTTTGTTCCTGGAGGAATTCTCGGCTTTTTTGGCATTATTGCCCTGATCACAGGGATCATGCTAACGGTTGATACTATAGCCCAAGGCGTTTTTTACGTAAGTCTTTTACTAATTACTCTAGCAGGATTATTCGCATTAAGTTTTCGTATGCCCCAAACCCGCTTTATGTGGGAAAGACTCACTTTGAAAACCTGCCAAACTCAAAATGAAGGGTATGTAGCACCGAAACAATGCTTTGATTCCTTCTTGGACAAACAAGGGATTGCACTTAGTCAGTTACGCCCGGCAGGAACGGCTGATTTTAGTGGCGTACGACTTGATGTTGTGACTGAAGGAGCGTTTGTAACCAGTGGTTCAAGGATAAAGGTGGTTGCTGTAGAAGGTACACGTGTCATAGTTCGCCAAGATTAGTAAGAACTTTAAAGCGATATGCTCATCCTACGTCTAGTAAAAAGTTCAGACTCTTTTCATATTATTTATGTGCATTAAGTGGTAATAGTAATATATCGTAACGGTTAAATAATCGGCCATACCGAACAAGGCGGTACATCGTTATCCTTATTCTTTTTTGTTCTTTGTGTCAAGGTTTTGGCCAAGCGTTTTACGCCTTCAAGCAAAACTGCTTCATTGTGGGACGTAAAACAGAGGCGAAACTCTTTATCAAGGGTGGGCACTGTATGGAAAGCTTCGCCAGGCACAAAGGAAATTCGGTTTTTTGCAGCTTCTTGGAGGAGTCGCTGGGAAGTGCCCGCTTGTTTTAACTTACACCAAAAGTAAAATCCTCCCTCGGGTACGTTAAATTCAATATCGTTCGCACACAAACGCTGGAGAGCTTTAGCCATCATGTCCCGGCGTTTTTTATATTCCCTCCGCACCGTGGTCAGATGCTCTGCAAGCATTCCTTCATTTAAGAACATCGTCACCAGCCATTGGGCTATGTTGTTGGAATGCAAATCAATAAATTGTTTTTCCAGGGCAAGCCGATTGATTAAAACAGGCGGACCGACAAGATAGCCAGTACGTAAACCTGGGAATAGAATTTTCGAGAAAGTCCCCAGATAAACTACTCCTCCGTAGGAGTCTAAAGCTTTAAGAGACTGCGGGGGCAGTTCGCCATAGCACAAATCGCTATAAGGATCATCTTCAACGATCACTAGCCGATGACGTTTTGCTAGTTTTATCAAATCGTGACGCTCTTGTGCAGGCATCACCCTGCCGGTCGGGTTTTGATAAGTCGGTATCATATATAACAATTTTGGCCGGTAGCGAATTATAAAGTCCTCCAGCAGCTCAAATGATAATTTTCCTGAGCAAGGAAGGCTTAAAATCTTCGCCCTTGCAGCTTGGAAAACCTGAATAGCACCAATAAACGTTGGCGCTTCCATCACAACATAGTCGCCTGGCTCTAATAAGACTTTACTAAGTAAATATAGGCCTTGTTGGGACCCCGAGAGAGTGAGTATGTTCTCCGTCGAAACCGGTATGCCCTTCTCGCTCAACATTGCGGCAATTGCCCTTCTCAACGGGTTATAACCTTCTATAGCGATATGGCCAAAATCACTTGGGGCAGCCCTACCAATATTGCGGTTAAACAACTCGGTAAAGGTCTTCAAGGGATAAAGGGCCGGATCCGGCATGCCTGCAGCCAGAGATATAGTTCCTGGCGCAGGAGTAGAAAGCATATCCCTTAAGATAGATGCCGACGGGTTTTGAGGGTAGGAGGTAAAGAGTTGGGGCCAGGGAACTTCGGATTGGGACTCAACATCATGTTCTTGTGCTACATAAGTCCCGCTCCCCCCTTTTGTCCATACCAAACCTTGTTGCTCCAACTTGCGATAGGCATTGATTGCAGTTGTTCGGCTTACAGCAAAGAGGTCAGCTAATTCCCGCTCAGGGGGCAGCTTAGTGCCTGAAAGCAGGATTTGCTTATGGATTTTGTCAGCAATAAGTAAGGCAATTTGCAGATAGAGCGGTTGCTTACTCAAGGTATCCAACTCTGCACTATTCAGATGTTTGGATATGTCCATTTAGCATTCCTCCTTATTTTATATCCAATTCTTATTATATAAGCATAATTGGATATTTACAATGTCCCTCCTACTCGTTAAGATTTAAGAAATATTAGAGGTAGGTGGATTAATCATGAAGCTAGCAAATCTCCTCTCAGATAAGAAAGAACTAGAGGAAGAAGCATGGGTGGCACTCCGCGAGTGCACTCCAGTGGTGATTGGAGTAGTGCCCTTTGGTATCACCTGCGGGATAATGGGGCTTACAGCAAACATGTCAGGATTAGAAACTATTCTAATGTCTGTTTTGGTTTTTGCTGGTGCGTCACAGTTCATTGGCATTACCATGCTGGGCGCAGGTATGGGCTGGGGAATTATTATTCTTACTACCTTACTGGTTAACTTGCGTCACTTGATTCTGGGATCATCCATGGCAACTTATATGATTAGACTACCGTTTCCACTCCAAGCATTCCTGGCATTCTTTTTGACGGATGAAGCCTATGCCATGACCATTAGCCGAATTCACAAGGCCAATTACAGTGTGCTCTATCAATTGACTGTGAGTACTGTGCTTTATTTAGTTTGGGTTTTGGCTACTGTAGTCGGGGTAGTTTTAGGCAGCTACATATCCGACCCCTTAACTTGGGGGCTTGATTTTGCAATGCCGGCAACGTTTCTGGTATTGCTGATACCGCTTTTGGCAGAACGCAAATCTCTAATTGTATTCGGTATGGCTGCAGTGGTTTCGGTGGTTGCCGCCCTGTATTTACCCGGTAAGTGGTATATTGTTATCGCCTGCCTAACAGCCAGTTTAATAGGTGGCTTATTAGAGGGGGCTAGCGAACATGCGTAATGAAGTATTCTATATCATACTGGGGATGGCCTTAGTAACTTATTTTACCAGAATCGGAGCTCTAGCCTTGTTCCGGTTCATAGGGGTACCAACTTGGTTAAACCGATGGTTAAAATATGTCCCAGTTTCCATATTGACAGCCTTAATCGTACCATCATTACTTTTGCCCAAGGGATACTTGGATATTAGTTTAAACAATCACTACCTAATTGCGGGCATTGTTGCTGCTTTTGTGGCTTATAAGAGCCGTAATATTATTGCCACCTTGGGTATCGGAATGTCAATTATGTTTATCCTAAAGTTATTTTAGATAAAACCTTTCTTCATATGCCCTACAACAACGAAAGCGACCTTATTGGTCGCTTTTACAGTTAATTACTCCTAATAAACACGTTCCACATTACAATGATATCTGGCGTTCATGTATTAGAGAGGTAAAGCATCGATCGCAGGATAGGCATAGTGCTTTTGATTAAGGATTTATGCCGATTATCTCGACATATCACGACCATTTTTTACGGATGAGTGACGTCTCACTGATTAACCGCGTCCGCAGTTGCGTTAAGTAATGAATACAGTTTCTTTACAGCTTTTAATGTTTTTTCGTCATTACTGCTTAAATACGAAACAGTACGCTTACCACTTTGCATGGACTTAACATCACATAAGTACAATTCACGATCCGAAAGCAGGAAGGCAAAAGATATTGCATCCCCCTTTATAACATTTAAAAGTTCTAAGGTTGCCGTTGTGTCTTTCTTAAGTACATTCCCATTATCCATAACGCTATTATCTTCCTTAGAACTAAGCTTATTAACTGTCACATTGTTTAGATCATCGACGATTTTAGCAATAAGGTCTTTTTCGATAAATTCTTTCTGAAGATTAGTCCTAGAAATTCTAACTGCATTGATCTTATTCTTTTCAATTGGATTAATCTCATTCGTTGCAAACGTTTTTTCGCTACATCCTGTTGCAATTACAATAATCGAAATTACCGTTAAAATAGATAGTAAATATTTCTTCAAGCTCATTTCATGATCCCCTTTTGCGAATAGATTTTCTATACAGGATATATTGCTCTTCTCTTTATCATGTTTAACCACCTCATTGTATGGTGTACTCACCCTTACCCTACGCTTCAATTTTTAAAATGTAAGGAGGTGCTTGTAAAGGTAATAAATCTAATCGTTTAGTTTCTAATTTCATCACATTGTTCCACCTTATTAAATTCATGTTCTACCATATCTTTCATTAGTGCTTCTAGACACAAGGTGTTCATGATTCCTGTTAATTAAATCCCCTTTTGGGTTCGATACAACTTACATTAAGTGCACTTATTTATAAACCAATTCCTCGTTTTTAACCAATTTGACAGTAAGTGACGATTGGCGTTTTCATTATCCAATTTATACACAAATTCACATCTAAATACTTTCCACCCTTTTGTTTCATTTCCTCCAAGATAACAATTATAATCCGAAAAATTAGAAAGGCCAGGCCGTCTAAAAACGACCTGACAAAGGCTTCCTGTACACTCGCTTTATTGCTTTTTCCGATACAATCTTCTCAAGTATAACTGGTGCATACCTGAAACAGTCTTTCCTAACATAAAAAAACTGCAATGTATCCTTAATCAGTCCTGCATATCCGATACAGTTACTTTCAAACATAAGATTGTATATGTCAGATTCAAGCAACCTGTCTTCAAGCCATGAATCCATAGGGTATGAAAGGCTCTCTATGTGTGATTTCACTAGTTCATCGATCTCTTTAATATTGGACTTTACTATTTCGAGTTTATCTACGACAGGAATGATACTGCTCACTGTGACAACTCCCTTCAAGTTACCATAGTTTTTTCTAATATCTAAAAAAATATAATCCAAGGCAGACGACCGTTCCAGCCATTTCTGGCATAATGCATTTCCCGAGTGAGTACCAAAATGATTTGTAACATTCATAAGAATCTTTATAATTACTGTAGTTATTACTAAAGCGATTACAATTGTGAAAAGACACATCCTTATATTGCTCATTTATCTTATCAGAAGCCGACAACCAGTTGTTATGGAGTCAATTTTTTCATTTGTTCATTATAAAGCAATACCGGTTACTCAGCTTATTCATGCTTCTGTAATGAAAGCTGAACCTGACCAAGAAGGATTTATTAACTTTGGCTGGCGAGGGTGGGAAGGTGCTTTTCCTACTTCGATAATAAGAGACTGCTCTCTGGAAGCGTTGTGTTTACCGATCTAGCTCGGGATGATAAATCCCTACCTCCAGTTAGAGGGGTTTTAGCTTATACCAGGGTAAGAACAGATTGTAAACTAAATGATTTTAGTGTTATTGAAACCGATTATAATTTTGGGTCTCAATCAGCCTTTTATGTTAGTTTGGGAACGAATCTGGACCAAACCAGACTATATTTAGGGGTTTATGGCTCTATGAAAGTGACTGATTTTAACCAAGGTACTGTTTTTGAAATTGTTCCATGATTTCAATAAGCCAAGTATAGAGAGGGATAATATCATTTCTCATTAGTAGGTGGACTCTCAATGCGCTTCTGCGGTAGAAAATTATACATTTTCATCGCTCCAGTCACAACGAAGAGTACTTGACCGAACGGCAACAATGCCACAGCGTACTCCACTAGCGTTGGCGAGTAATCCCACGAGCTGACAAAGACTGGCAGGCCTTCTCGCAGTTGCCCCAAAGCGACTGGATAGGCCCAACTTTCAATTCCGGCCCCCGAAAGGGATAAAGACAGCGGGATCACATTAAAGGCTGGGAACATCAGCATCATTCGGTGGGCAAAAACCCCGATAAATAGCAGTACACTTCCGATCATCAGAGCCTTAAAACTACTTCTCCCTTTCTCGGTGAAGAAGAAAATCATCGTAAAGGCTGGTAGTAGTATTTCTAGGCCATAGAGAAAACCATAGCGACCGAAGATAAGGGCATGGATTTCCTCAGCTTCGGAGTTTCCCCACCAGCCATGGACAATAAGGTCAACTGAGAGGAAGAAAAAGTGAATAACTAGGGAGCCGGCTACAATCAAGGCCATTGTACGAAACGCTCCTCGATACTCTTCGAACTGTTCTTTTCCCACTGCGAGTAGAGAAATCACGAGGACAAGGGCTGTTCCAGAGGCGACTGCCACGGAGACAAAGTCTGGGGGCAACGCCGCCGTGTTCCACCACCCTCTAGAGGCCTGGGTTGCAAAGATCAAGGCCGTCACTGTGTGAATCAAGATGGCCACGGGCAATCCAACCAGCGCAACGCGTTTAGACCATTTTTTAGAGAAGGAGTTTATATCCTCTTGGGAGCGTTTTCTTGTCCATCCATTCAAGAAACCGTGCCCTTCCTTCTTCCAATCGGGCAAAAGCTGAACATAAACGCTTAAGAACGTGATGATCAGGTAAGCCGTGATCACGACGACATCCCAAACCAGCGGGGATTGAAAATTTGGATGCAGAAAAACCTTCCAAACCCTCTCGACCCGGCCCATATCCGGGAGAATCATGGCTCCGGCTCCTAGAATACTAGCAAACGCTGAAAGGGATGCAATGCGCGTAAATGGCTTGAGTACTTCAATATTAAAGAGATAGACAGAAGAGGAAACAATCAACCCTCCAGCCGCTACTCCTACAAAAAAAGCAAAGGTCGCAATATATAAGCCCCAACTAAAAGGATTTCTCATATTTGTGACGATTAAGCCATTATTCACTTGATATCCCCAAGCGATTAAACTGATTAGAATTATGGCACCCGCTAGGCCTAACAAGGCATTACTTTTTTTCACGTCAATCCACCTCCAGGCGTATCGGTTTAGCAGGCGCTATATAGTAGACTTTGGGCGAGGTACCCAGTTCTTCCTTCAAGCGAACTGTTTGCCGTTTTCGAATTAGTTTACTGACTTCGGAATTTGGATCATCAAGATCTCCAAACGTTCGAACCTTTCCTGGACAACCTCTAATACAGGCCGGTAGTTCTCCTTCTGCGAGGTACTGCGCACAGAAGGTACACTTTTCAACAACACCTGCTGGCCGATTCGGTGTGAAAACTAATCTTCCATCCTTATCTCGGAAGTCAACAGGGTATCCATACTCATACCCCGCTTCGTAGCCGACCCGTGCCTTAACCTCTTTGGCATCTTCCCAGTTAAATTGACGAACTCCGTAGGGACAGGCTGCCATACAGTAGCGACAGCCGATACAGCGTTCGTAGTCAATTAAGACCACACCTCGTTCATCAGTATAAGTGGCGCCAGTCGGACAAACCTTTTGGCAGGGCGCATTATCGCACATTTGACAAGAGACTGGCAGTGCTTCCATTTGCAAACCGCCATCTTTGCCGACGGCAGCCTGATGAAAGGAACTCCCCGGAGTAAACACCCTATTCCACCAGGTCCCAGGCGGTTGCGCATTATGGGATTTACAGGCTACTGCACAGGAACGGCAACCAATGCACCGATCAAGGTCTATAACCATTCCTAGTCTCATAGAGCATCACCCACCTTTCTCACATCACAGAGGCATTCGTTCCAGGCCGTGTTTGGGGCCCACATACCGGGAACGAAGTATATTTCGTGGGTCGGTTTAATGAAGGGATACGTTAGGGTGTTGTAAGATTCTCCATTGGTATAGCGGCTCCACCAACCCTGCTCGAAGACCGCCTGCTTCACCCCCACGCCCGGATCAATAATCGCATAAGCCGTGACTTTTCCACGATCATTGAAAATTTCTACTGCATCCCCTTCTTTGATCCCCTTTTCTTGCCCATCCTTAGGGCTGAGCCACACTCTCGGCTTCCCTTCTTGGAGTTCATTCATCCAAACATTGTTAGAATGCGTTGAGTGTACTCGGTAAATGGCATTGCGAGTCACATAGCTAAATTGATACTTTTCTCTGGCCATAGGATTCAAGGCAAACTCGCTTTCCTCAAAAGGCGGTTTATGAACCGGCAGTGCCTCGCCCATCTGCAGCATGATATCTTCGTCTTTGTAAAACTCGATCCGCCCGCTTTTTACAAACTGAGCGGTTTGTTCGAGCTTGGCCGGCAAACTGACAGGCGGAAACGGCTTCTTATGTTGAACTTGATCATAGAAGGGAATTTGTCGCCCTCCTGGAACATCGGACTTTAAGCGGACAGGACCTTTTTGGAGTTGTTCTAGGGTAATACCCTCGACTTCAGGTCCTCCGGTTTTGAGCAGGAGTTCGATGACTTTCTGCGCCGCCTGATCCGGCTCAAGTCCTGGATAGAAGTACTTTTCAAACTCCGGATTCAGCCGCTTCGCAAGTTCTCTTATAATCCAAAACTCCGGTTGCCCTTCATAAATCGGTTTCACAGCCGGTTGTTGTAATTGTAGGTAGGGATGAACCGGAGTGGCCACAAGATCTGTTTTTTCATACCAAGACACAGCTGGTAGGACAGCATGGCTATACTGGCAGGTGGTCGTCATTTGGAAATCGGTGGTGACGACAAATTCCAAGTCCTCTTGTTCCACCATTTCCCGGAGTTTATTGGCCATATTATGCTGGTCAAATGGATTTCCCCACCCGATCACGAGAGCTTTAATCCCATGTGTGGGCCACTTCGCTTTCATGGTTTTGGTTGGACCGTGCAGGACATAAAGAAAAGGAAGCCAGTTTTGCTTTTTGCCTTCCGGAACCCACCACTCTGCAACTTTAAAGCGAATTCGGTACTGACCGGCATAGGTAGAAATCCCTGCACCAGGTTTGCCGATATTTCCGGTCAAAACAGGAAGTAAGGCTAAGGCTCGCCCCTTCAGATCGCCATGATACCACTGATAATTACCAGCCCCATAGATGATGTGCAGCGGTTTGCTGCCGGCCATTTCACGGGCAATACGCACCAAATCGTCTGCTGGTATGCCTGCTAGTTTCTCGACTTCTTCCGGGGTGTAATCTGCGAGGCTTTCTTTCAGAAGTTGGAAGGCAGGTTTGGCATTCACAATTTCGCCCGTTTTTAGGGACACTTCCACATCACCCTCGATCATGACATCGGAAGGCAGATCGAGTTTTTCTGGATGTACCGCGATGAACTGACCATTATAGGCCACATAAGCTTCCCGATAAGCTGGAATATCCGCAGGTTTAACAAGACTTTTAACTTCATCAGCTTTTAAACGTTTGCCATTGTCGACACGCACGAGAAGCGGTAGATCGGTAAAGGTTTTAATAAATTCTGAGTCGTAAAGTTTCTCTTCAATGAGTACCCGCGCCATACCTAAACCAACCGCTGCGTCGCTACTCGCCTTAATCGGAACCCATTCATCCGCTTTGGCTGCGGTAGGGCTAAAGTTAGGGTCGAAAACCATGATCTTAGCGCCGTTATTCCTGGCCTCGAGGAGAAAATGAGCATCTGGAATCCGAGTTGCCAAGATATTGGAACCAAAGACCATCACATAACGGGTATTAAGCCATTCGCGAGGTTCAAGTTCTTCGCTCTGGACCCCGAAGGTCATTGGCCAAAACATCGGCAAGTCACCATTTTGGTCATAAGCATGATGCATAGTCCAGCCTGCTAATGTCGCTAGTCTGCTCACTGCCCCCTTCTGAACGTATCCGGTTCCCCCTACCTGGAAGAGCACCCCGATCGATTCCGGACCGTATTTATCAGCGATTTCTTTTAATCTTCCTGCCGTGAAATCTAACGACTCGTTCCAAGAAGCTTCTTTAAAATCGCCTGAGCCTGGCTTACCTTTTAAGATCAGGGGGGTCTTCAAGCGATCGGGACCGTAGATTAGGTTGGTCATGGAAAGCCCTTTTAGGCAACCACGAGGATTGTATTCTGGTTCCGGATAATCTGCTGCTTGGATTATGGACTTGATCTGACCGTCCTCGACAAGGGCTTTCATCCCACAGGCCCCGGTGCAGTTCGGAGAACAGGTCGTGCGCACTGAGGAGATATTCGGTCCAACCTCTTTGGGCGCGGCCTCTGCTTTATGAATAAATGAGGCTGTACCGGCGGTTCCTACTAACACCCCGGCTGCCGCTGACACTTTAAGAAATTGTCGACGCGTAAGCTTAACACTCTTTTTTTCCATTGGACACCTCCGCTAAATTGTCTGATTTGTATAATTACACCATAAGTCAAGTCAGCATGTTGTGAACTAGGTCACACATTCAACGGGTATTAACTCACTCGATTTCTCCAACTCAATCTCGCTAACTCGTTCAACGAAAGTTGTATATCGGGTAGTGTCTTAGGATTGAATCCCTCGCATAAACGCAAAAAGGGTAGCGAATTGATAAAGCCCTTCACGTTTATAACAAAACATAAAGGGCTTTCTCTACCTATTTCTATTCAGCACTCAACTTGAGTAGAACGAGTTCACAGGCTAGTGAGGTGATCCTTGTAATTAAGATAAAATTTCGACTACCGCAGGAATGCCAACATTTTAGTCGAACTATATATTATCATTTGTAAAAAGTCGAGGGTAATAACGATGTGGGGATTAGGTAAAAGGGATTTTGTATTATTTTTGTTGGCCAGTGGAGTGATAGGGATTACCCAAAGCATTGATATTGCTTTTTTTAATAATTTTCTGAGTGATACTTATCAACTAACCATAGCCCAGAGAACATTCTTAGAGATTCCTCGTGAATTTCCGGGGTTTGCGGTTGTTTTTGTGACGGGTCTTTTATTTGCCTTTGGAGATGTTAAGACGGCCGCCGTGGCGAACCTGCTTGGCGGGCTAGGTGCTCTTGGTTTGGCTTACTGGTCGCCCGAATATCTCCCGATGATTGCCTGGCTAACCGTCTACAGCATGGGCCAGCATTTGTTCATGCCCATGTCCAGCAGTATTGGCATGAATCTAGCGGCCGATGGCCATATGGGCAGGCGATTAGGACAGATCAACGCGGTAAATACAGCGGTATTTCTAGTCACCAGTTTGGCTACTGCTTTCCTGTTTAGGTTTATAGAAATTGACTATAAATTAGCTTTTTCCATTTCGGCAGCGGCCTTCTTCCTAGCTGCCGTACTTATTCTCTGTATGACCCCTCAATCTGGGAAAAGAATCGGGAAACGCTTTGTCTTACGCAAAGAATATAACCTTTTTTATGGACTGAATGTCCTGTATGGTGCTAGAAAACAGATCTTTATTACGTTCGGACCGTGGGTACTCATCAAAGTATTCGGGCAGGGTGTTGCTACTTTTGCCATCTTAAGCTTCATAATTGCCGGAATCGGAATAGTCTTCAAACCCTTTATTGGTCATCTAATCGATACTATCGGAGAGCGATTTATCTTGGCAGGTGAAGCGGTGTCTTTAATCTTCATCTGCCTAGGATATGCCTTTACCGAAGGTTTACTCGCTAATTTAGGTCTAGGCAGAATTACGATCTATGTGATCTGTGCTCTGTTTGTTCTAGATCAGGTTCTCGTGTCTGTGAGCATGGCCAGGGCAACCTATCTTAAGAAAATCGCCTTATGCGACGATGATGTTTCTCCGACTTTGTCCATGGGAATGACAATTGATCACATCGTCTCCATGTTCATGCCGTGGCTGGGGGGATTTGTCTGGACTTTTATGGGCTATGAATATGTCTTTATCTTTGGAGCAGTAATTGCCGCACTTAATCTGCTCTTAACGACCCGAATGAAAACGTTTGCGCACTGCCCGATAAAGAAGCCGCAGTCTAAGTCTCTTCTCTAATTAACGTCATTAATTAAGCAAGGCCTGGTTCCCAATTACGAGAAACAGGTCTTGCTTTTGGCACTTTAACTTATCAGAATAATTGTTCTAGGAAACCCCCAATCTCCGCATTGACTTCAGTCGGTTTTTCAAGCATACACATGTGCCCAGCACCCTTAATGATGTTCAAATGAGAATTTGGAAGTTTGCTCCTTAAGAACTCGGAATACTTCAATGGAGTCATGACATCTTCGTCTCCAACAATAATTAAACTAGGAACTTTGATGTCTTCTACACTTAATACCCTATCGAACTGATTGCAAGCCTCAAAGTCTGCCAAGTACACTGCCGGAGAAATCTTATTCATTTCTCGCATTGCTTCTTCCTGTTTATGGCCGGGTGTTGAAGAGCCATACAAATGATGGACATCCTTAAAGGGCAATTGTCCTGCTGCGAGGGCGCCTATGATTTTCGGGTTTACTTTTAAGCGAGCGCCCGACCCAATTAAAATGAGACCCATTAATTTTTCTGGATAGTGTAGAGCAAACTCCTGCGCAATGGCACCACCCATCGAATGACCAACTAAGACGAATTTCCCCAAGGATAATTCCTCAATAAAGTCATTAATGAACTCGGCCATATCCAAAACACTTGAGAGCAAGCTCCCTTCTGATTTTCCATGCCCAGGTAAGTCCATCGCCCATGAGTTGACTTGACCATCAAAGCTCGACAATTGTTCGGACCAAACCTGACTGGACCCTCCAGCACCATGGACGAGTACGATTGGCAATGAATTACCAATCGTACTCTCATAGTAAATGTTAATACCTTTAAAAGTTACGTAAGGCACTTGAACCTCTCCTCTCTAATACTCCTTTCTAGGAGATGTATTCTTACACCTTCTACTTTTCGGTACTATCGAAAATCCTTTGCCCTTTTTCCGTCCCCACTTTTTCTCAACGAACTTGTTGACGATCTTGTTGGGGGAAGACGAACTAGTTTTTCTCACATTGTAATAAATAGTCATAAGTCCTGGGGCATGAATCACGAACCAATCGCGAACACACGACATGAATGACTAACTCAGGTTTCCGTCGTGGCAGCCGTTTGGAGTTTGGCTTTTTCCTCTTCAACCAGCTTGCGGCGCAAGACTTTCCCGACAATTGTCCTAGGTAATTCGCCCCTGAACTCCACGTGGCGCGGAACCTTAAAAGTAGCCATCTTTGTCTTGCAAAAAGCGATCATTTCCTGCTCGGTAGCAACTACTCCGGGCCACAATACAATATAAGCCTTGACAGTTTCTCCACGGTAACTGTCCGGTACCCCGGCTACTACAACCTCTTTAACTTTAGGATGTTCATACAGAACTTCCTCAATATCACGGGGATAGATGTTGAATCCGCCTGCGATAATGATGTCCTTCTTGCGGTCGATAATAAAGCAGAAACCGTCTTCGTCCATTCTTCCTATGTCACCCGTATGCAACCAACCGTTGCGCAAGGTTTCAGCCGTCTCTAAGTGCTTTTCCCAATAACCTTTCATTACTTGAGGGCCACGGACACATAATTCCCCTATTTCACCAAAGGGGACTTCCCTGTCGCCCGTCTCCAAATCCATGATCACAAAATCGGTATCCGGAAGTGGGAGCCCGATGGAACCAGATCGTGTAGGACGATCGAGCGGGTTGCAATGCGTTACAGGAGAAGCTTCTGACAAACCATATCCTTCGACTAAAACGCCTTTACCTTGTGTCACTACAAGAAACTTTTGAGCTACCTCCAGGGGCAACGGTGCGGAGCCACTGGTACAGGCTTTGATCGCAACTAGGCTCTCGAGATATTCATCGATCCGAGGATGACTGTTCAATGCCATAAACATGGTTGGCGCGCCAGGGAAGAAAGTCGGTTTATGGATGCGAATGGTTTCTAGCACTTGATCTACGTCAAAGCGCGGCAAAATTATTTGAGTAGCTGCAAGACACACCGCATAATTCATGCAGTTGGTCATACCATAGACGTGAAATACCGGTAGGATCGTGAGAATCCGTTCTTTTCCATATTCCTTGTAACAGTCCCATTCGAGAACTTGAAGTGTATTGGCAATTAGATTATGGTGTGTAAGCATGACCCCTTTGGATACACCCGTTGTGCCACCCGTGTACTGCAAGACTGCGAGGTCTTCTATGGGGTTAATTGATACCCTTTGATAAACAGGCTCATGTTTCATCAGTTCATCATATGAATAGAGGCCTTCAGCCGGCTCAACCGGTCCCATAAAGTTGAAGACAACCACACGTTCCAAGGAGGTTTCCTCCAAGATATTTCTTACCCTAGGATACAACATTTCAAGGACGATGATGGTTGTCGCTCCGGAATCATTCATTTGGTACGCAATCTCTCGTTCAATGTACATGGGGTTTGTTTGCACAACAATTGCACCTAACTTGAGCAAGGCAAAGAAGGCAATTTCCCATTGGGGACAATTCGGGCCCATCAGTCCCACTCGGTCCCCTCTAACAATACCGATATCCTGTAATGCTCCTGCAAAACGGTCGACGCGATTTCCAAACTGTTTATAAGTAATCCTCTGGTCCCCAAATATCATCGCTAGTGTGTCAGGCATTTTTGCGACCGTCTCATCAAACATTTGCCCAAGTGTCTTATAAGGATAATCAATTTGGTACCGAACATTTGCAGGGTAGCTTTTCAACCATGGTCTTTCTTTTTTCTTCATGCTAGAATCTCCTCCTTATTACTTTTCCTCACAAGTCGATTTAGCTGCAGAATAGGTCAATTGTCTTCTTCTATTCTGTAAAGGACTAAAAATAATGTTAGACCTCACAAGAAAAGATGCTTATGCCTCAGTCGTAAGAATAAAAGCCTTTTTTAGTCTTTTTACCCCATTCTCCCTTGACAAATTTCTCAATGATTAAAGGAGAGGGTTTGTCTTTCTGGTCCCGCGTTTCCTGGTAACGTTCCATGCCGATATAGTAAGAAAGGTCAATACCAGTGAAATCCATTAAACGGAACGGCCCCATTGGATGGCCCAGAGCATTAGTCACCGCCATATCAATTTCTTCAGGACTAGCAATTCCCATGTCGACGAGGAATAGTGCCTCATTATGGAGCGCAGCCAAAATCCTATTCACAAGGAAACCATAGATTTCTTTTTTAAGCCAGGCGCCATTTTTGCCCATTTTTTTGCTCAAGTCCATGGTTATTTGAGCCGTTTCGGTGGAAGTATGTGGACCCTGCACGACCTCAACTAGTTTCATAACCAAGGCAGGATTGAAGAAGTGCATGTTGCACACTTTATCCGGTCGATTGGTGGCATCGGCGATCTTCGAGCTGACAATAAAGGAACTATTCGTTGCCAAAATTGCGTGGGGGGGAGTAATCCGATCTAGCTCTGCAAATAGCTTGCGCTTAATGTCAATTTTCTCAACCGCTGCCTCTATCACAAAATCAACGTCAGCTGCGGCCTCCTCTAAATTTTGAATAAACGAAATGTTCCTCAGAGCTTGGTCAGCTTGTTCCTGCGATAATTTCCCTTTGGCTACCCGCTCTGGCAAGTAAGTTTTTGCAAAGCCTTCTGCTTTGTTCAGCATCTCTTGGCTTATATCAGTACATCTGACCTGATAGCCCGCCAATGCGGCACACAGGGCTATCTGATGTCCCATGTTGCCTGCCCCAATCACACAAATCTTTTTTACATCCTCGATATTCATGAACTACCTCCTAAAATATTACATAACAATTATAGTTATATATTTGAATTTATTCGGTCCAAGTTATCCCCATCGTTCACAATTTCACGATAATAGATATTCTTTAGAGGACCAGTATTGTGAAATTCCCAACCATGAAACCACTTCAATACCTATTTATTTTTCAGCCTAGGTGTCATTCCAGCGATTGCCCTGACGATGTCCTTTTTGGCCTCCAAGTCATATTGTGAAGTGATGGCAATTTGCTCCATAATGGGTGAGCCACCGCCGTGGTAGGCACCGTACTGCATGGAGCCAGTGGAGCCGGAGAGACCGAAATCGATGAAGTTCATCCAAAACTTAATTTGCTCCTCTATGGGAATTTTCGGGTTTCGATTGAGGTACTTCTCCAGTAAATGTTTGGTATCAGGGTGGGTCAGATCCTTTTCATAAGGGAAGGTTGCGGGCATCCCACCGGCGATGTTGCACAGAATCTCTTGTTCGTGAAACACCGCTTCACCCGACAGGCATCTTCCGACGTTGGCATATATGGAATTTGGAATATAGCTACCAGGACCATACGGTACAAGACCCATTCCAGGCATGTAGACTTCGGGCTTACCGAGATCGGAAGCCGTGTAACCAGCTGCATAGCCTAATTCTCCGGTCATGATCAGCTTAGACAGCAATTCACGCACGTGCGGGGTCTTTTCAATGCCATTAATTTCTGCAGCTAGAGCACCCATACCGATAACATAGTCGAGCATAGCAGGCTTACAACCTGAATAGGAATGCCGGTGAAATAAGGCGAACAGAAGCGCTGCAATCCCGCCGTGCTGGGTCTCTCCACACAGAAACACGCGTTCCCAGGGAACAAAACAGTCATCAAATATGATATATGAGTCCGTGTAACCGTATTCAATTCCCCTTTGAAAGTGATCGCGCTTGCGGTTTCTGTGTAAATGGACAACCTGTTTAATTCCCTCATAGTCCGATGGTACAGCAAAGCATAGTGCATAGGCTTCTTCCCCTTTTTTAAGGGCTCTGTTCGGTACGACAAGGATCTCATCGGAGATCGAGGCTTCAGAAATGTGAACCTTAGCTCCGCGGACGATGATACCATCACTCCGCTCCTCTACCACGTGTACATACATATCAGGGTCAGTTTGTTCGGATGGCCGTTTAAGTCGCTCACCCTTGACATCGGTCTGTGCGCAGCTAGCCACAAGATCTTCAGTCTGAAAACGTTCTAACCACTTTAACCAGTTGTCATGGTAAGTTGTTTTAGCCTTGGGGGACTTCTGTGCTTCATAAGACACCGCGTGAATCGCGTTAGCAGCATCGACTCCCATACACCGTTGGATACACTGCCCAACTTTGTTGCACATGAAACGAGTCATGTCTTGCTTCTTATGTAGGTCCTCTATGTTCTGGTGAATGTGGTTAAAGCGGTTGATAGTTTCTCCCGTAATGTGTGACGTGGCCGTACAGAGGTCTTTGCTAGCTGGATCCCAAGCAGCGTCAAAGGTCAAGCCCATGACGTTGATCGCACCTTCTTGAAGCTCATCAAGCCTATCAAGCTTCTGACCATTAAAATAGAGGTTACGATTCATCTTTCCTAACCGTTCGATATACTGAGATCTGGTTCTCATATTCATCTCCTCCTAACTCATAGTTTTCATTTCTACAAATAGTACCGATAATCTTAGAATGCAAAATAAATATTTATTTAAATATTCAAAAATATCTATTTATTTTATTTGCAAAAAGCATGCCAATAAACGAAAGTTAAGGATTTTGTTAAAACGTACGAATGTAGAACCTATATACAAAGTCTTTGGGCACTGAAACCTAAGGTATTTTGAACTAGAAAATTCCCTCTGATCTGGAACAAAAAAAACCAGACTGAAATACAATCTGGTGAAAGTAATTAAGCTTGTATGATATTGATACACAAATAGCGATTTATTCATGCGATTTAGTATATAAAGTACACACTCTTCCTCCGATATTTTGAACAGTGCTCCTCTGTTGGGTTGCATCCACTTGAAATGATTTCAAGATCGACGATCAGCTAGGGCATACTCTTACTAATTCTCGATTGACTCGACAAACTAGCTCCCCTTTTGCCAAAGAATTAATACAGTCTAAACACCCTACACAGCGAATAACCTTTTTGCCGGCAGCAATCTTATTCGGCCACTGAGGATCCACCAAGATTGCTCTGCCAACCGCTACCAAATCGCATTTCCCCTCCTGCAAGCTTTGTTCTGCGATCTCTGGATCTGTTATTTTGCCAACAGCAATGACGGGAAGATTTATAGCCCGTTTGACATTCGCAGCATAATCAACGAATGGAGCTTGCGGATGTTCCTTAGCAGGTATCGGACTGGATGCTACCGAGGCAATTCCAACTAGTTCGGGTATTGGCACGCCGTAGGCTGAGACATGCAAGCCATCTGCGCCAGCCTCTGCGAAAATCTGAGCAATTTCTATAGCATCACAGGGTTTTAGGCCTTGCGCCCCTTCTTCGTAGCCATGGAAACGGACCGTTACGGGGAAATCCTTTCCCACCATCTGTTTAATTGCTATCACTATTTCACGGATAATCCTTGCCCGCCCTTGGTTGTCTCCTCCGTATGCGTCTGTCCGATGATTAATCACCGGTGACAAAAAGGCACTTAACAAATAAAAATGAGCGGCATGCAATTCCACACCGTCAAACCCAGCCTCTCTTGCCCTTGCAGACGCCAAAGTAAAATCATTGACTACTGATTTAATTTCAATCTGGGACAATGCCACGGTGGGCATTTTGAAGAAAAAGGGTTTATCTGAGGCAGAGGATGGTGGTACACCGTTAATACGTGGATGTGCTTTCGGTCCAGCGTGGCAGAGCTGTAGAAAGACCCTGGCGCCTTCATTTTGAATCGTTTTGGCGAGCCTCGTCATACCAGGAATTTGATCATCTGCCCATGCCCCGGCAGAGAACTTTGCTAGTTTTGCTTGTTGATGAACAACGCCTGGCTCTAAAATTATCAAACCAACACCACCGGCGGCCCGCTGGCGATAAAATTCCACCATCCGGTCACTAACTTTACCGTCCGGTTCGGCAAGTCCCGTAGTGATTGGGGGATAGACAATTCTATTTCGTAGATCCATACCCACGAAAGTAGTCGGAGTAAAAAGTAACTTCGTCATGGCAAATTCTCTCCATTTCAGCCCTAGATCAACTGCTTCTGAGATTATCGTTGTTATCCTTGGTTGCTTATATACAATAAATTGGCTTTCCTTTTAATAAAACGTTCAAAGTTTCCTCTCCCACCGACTAGCCAAAAGTTCAAGATGAAACACGGTGTCACCGAACATTGCTTCTGACGCAAGCGCCCGTTTGTAATATAAGTGAATATCATGCTCCCAGCTAAAGCCTATTCCCCCGAGTATCTGTAGAGTGGCGGCGGCTGCTTTGCGATACATGTTCCCTACATAAGTTTTAGCGATAGATGCTGCCTTACTTACTTCCTGTGGATTACCGTCTACGGTCCATGCTGCATACTCTGCGATGGATCTTGAGCTTTCAACTTGCAAAAGCATCTCAGCACATTTATGTTTTATTGCTTGATACGAACCAATGGGCTGTCCAAATTGAATCCTAATTTTGGCATATTCAGTTGCTATTTCTAAGACTTTCTCGCCGCCTCCCAACATTTCCAGACTCAACCCAATATTTGCCCGAATCAACATGGTTTCAATTGCCGACCAACCTTTTCCAACCTCACCCAGTACCTCTGTACTAGAAAAAATTGCATTTAAAAAGGATACTGCGCAGAGTTTCCTACCTTGGTCCATAGTCGGCAATAGTTCGATTTCGACTCCTTCAGTCTGCGGGTCAACGAGAAATAGAGAAATTCCCTCCCCTGCTTCAACCTGATTTTCAGTCCTCACTGCGACTATGATTAGATCGGCACTATAAGCATCTGGAACAAAAAGTTTCTTTCCCAGTAAAGAATAGTTATCACCCTTTCGGGTGGAAGTCAGTTTGATTCCTTCTGCTCCCCACTCCACACCTTCTTCATACAAGGCCACAGTGGCTATAAGCTTGCCTGAAGCAATTCTTTCTAAGTAATTGGCCTTTTGCTCTTCACTTCCTGCTGTTTTGATCAATTCTGTCGCCAAAACTACCGTTGAAAAAAAAGGTCCTGGCATGACGACCCGTCCCATTTCGTGCAAAATTAAACCTAAGTCCCGAAACGTAAGACCTAAGCCGCCGTACTCTTCTGGGATAGTCAGTCCCATCCACCCTAATTCAGCTATTTGCGCCCACATCTCGGGTTCATAGCCTTGGGAGTTTTCCCACATCTTCCGAACATAGTCACTGGTAAAGTTGTTATTTAAGAATTTGCGGGCACTATTTTTTAACATTTCTTGTTCAGACGTCAAGGTAAAATCCACAGGTTTTCTCCCTCCTTAATTTCTTCGAACAGTATCTTTAGGTAGGCCGAGCACCCTTTCACCAATAATATTCTTTTGAATTTCTGTTGTACCGCCTTCAATGGTGTTACCTCTAGCTCGCAAAAAGTCGAAAGCCCACTTACCGTTATCTTCGGCATACTTGGATCCTTTGAGCAATTGACTGTAGGGACCCATAATCTCCATGGCGGTCTCCTGCATCCGTTGGTTTAGCTCACTCCAGAAGATTTTGCCAATGCTACCTTCTGGACCGGGCATTTCTCCTTTTAGAAGTGTCGCTAGATTCCTGTACTGGTTAAGCCGCATAACTTCTAACTCTACTTGTAAAAGGGCTATTTTCTGTCGATAGACAGGGTCTTTAATCATCGCTTGACCATATCGGGTCGTATTACTCGTAAGATCGATGAGCCGGTCGAGGGTTTGTTGGAGCTTTGGCACGATACTAATCTCATTCATGATCCGTTCAAACATCAAGGTTGTAATCGCGATTAACCAACCCTCGTTTTCTTTCCCCACGAGTCTATCGAAAGGAACTTCCACATCGTCAAAGAAAATCTCGTTATATTCAGCTTCTCCAGTAATTTGTTTTATGGGCCTAACGGTCACGCCAGGACTCTTCATATCGACCAACAGATAGCTTAAGCCTTTATGTTTGCCTACCGTAGGGTCCGTTCTTACTACCAAAATGCAGAAATCTGCCAAATGTCCGATACTTGTCCATACCTTTTGACCATTGACAACATATCGTTCACCTATTCGAACTGCAGAAGTACTTAAATTAGCCAAATCAGACCCGGCATTAGGTTCTGAAAATCCCTGGCACCAGATGTGCTCACCGGAGAGGATCTTGGGAATGAACTCTTTTTTTTGTTCTTCGGTTCCGCGTGAAAGCAAAGTCGGCGCTACGAGTCCCACAGAAAGACCATCGAACATTTTCCAAGGATAATTAGTACTTAACTCCTCCGTTACGATAATATGCTGCATCAGGGTTCCACTTTGTCCACCGTACTCCTTAGACCAATGTATGCCCGCGTATCCAGCATCAAAAAGTTTCCTTTGGAATTTTCGGAAAATTTCAGCCTGAGCACACCAGTCGCCGGAGATTTTGGCCTCTGCCGAAGTACCTTCTGCAGGGATATTTTCGCTCAACCAATTCAGAAATTTCGCTCGGTAAGCTTGATCATCTGGATTCATTGTTAAGTTCACTTCTTTAACCCTCCTTGGTTGTTTAATACTTATTCCAATTCGTTTAAGATTTTTATGACGGGCGGTGCGGCCAGCAAATCCTTAAACCTAGATCCAGCCGCTTTGTAATGTGCCGAATGCCGATGATCAGCCATAGCTTGATCATCTTTATATTTCTCTACAAAAACAATTTCGGTAGGGTCATTTGCTGTAACATGGGCAATGTACATGGTATTGCCTTCTTCTTTAGTCCTGACCTCATTGGCCAGTTGGGCGCAGGCTTCGGCTAATTCGGTTTCTTTACCTGGTTGGGCTTTTAAAACAGCAATAATAGTTTTCAATTAAAAATCCCCTCTCTTCAATTGCCTTCTTCTCTTAACTTCTTATGAATGTCCGGTCACGCTGTTTGACTAGTTGCCGGATCGTTGATACGTCTTTCCCCATCGCACGATCAAGGGCGTTAAGTACTTGCGGCCTATTAAACTTAATCGTGGCAACTCCTGATTCCTTTGTAAAGACAATGTTTGAATAATCCATGGTCATTCATCCTCCTTCGAACATCCTTCCTAGATTTGACCATACTCGATAAACCATCAATTCTCCAAATCTGGTCGCAAAAAATGTTCCGGAGTTGCTTCCTGGTACTGTTTCGAAATTTGCAAGACTATGTCTTCCCGATATCTTGGCCCAATTAGCTGGAGGCCAATTGGCAAACCTTGTTTAGAGTACCCACAGTTAATTGAAGCTGCTGGGTGACCGGTCAGATTAAATAAGGGCGTTAACATCCAACCTGTGTATGGGTCGATGGGCAGACCATCGATTTCAGTCGGACCCGGTGCATGGGGAAACGCTGTAACAGCCAAGGTCGGAGTAACTAGAAGATCATAGTTGGCCAAGATCGCTTCCACTTTGCGATAGGCCTGAGAACGCGCTCTTTCCAATTGTTTATACTCCATAGACGACATAGTATGACCGGCTTTTATGCTGACCACAAGGCCCTTGGTCATTTTAGTCTCCCATGTAGACAACAATTCAGAATAATGAGCCCCTAAATTCGCTGTCCACATCCCAACAAAGGGATTACTGACCTCTGCTTGGTAATTAGTAAACCCAAGACTGACAAGCTCGACCTGAGCTCCGAGCCTCGCTAAAGATTGTATTGCCCGATCGGCTGCCTTTTTGACTTCCGGATCAAGAGGAAAAAAATCCAGATCAGGGCAATGGGCGATCCTGACCATACTCATGTCCATCCTCTCCACTGGGCAATAGGATTCACGACTGATCGGCACTGAGAAGGGATCGCGGCTATGCGGACCTTGAGTCGAAGTAAGAAGCAGGGCGGCATCCTCGACAGAATGGGTCAGGAACCCCTCATGCAAAAACGGTACACTAGCCGAAAAGCTTGTGCGCGCAGAATCAAAAGGAATACGCCCGAAACTCGGTTTTAAACCGTATACTCCGCAGCAACTGGCAGGAATTCTGATCGAGCCTCCTCCGTCATTACCTTGGGCGGCTGGAGCTAAACCGGCCGCTACAGCCACTGCGGAGCCACCGCTGGAGCCACCAGACGTTCTTGTGAGATCCCAAGGATTGTTCGTACGGCCAAATAATAAATTATCCGTGATTCCGGTATAGCCAAATTCCGGAGTGTTGGTTTTACCCAATATGATGGCCCCTGCCGCTTTCAATCGACTGACAATCGCAGAGTCATGATCCGGTATAAAGTCAGCATAAATATGTGAACCAAACGTTGTTCGAATCCCTTTGGTCAAAACCAGATCTTTGATCGCGACAGGAACACCCAGCAAAGGGGGCAGATCACCGCCCTTCATTATCTTCTGTTCCGCATCCCTTGCTGCTTGAAGAGCTTGCACTGACGCTACGGTGCAATAAGCATTTAATACTGGGTTATATTTCTCGATCCTGTCCAAAAAGGCTTGCACGACCTCACTTGGGGATACAGTTTTTTGACGCATCCATTGAGCAAGTGTCACTACGGATGCATAGCAAATATCTTGCGCATTCACTCGATCTCCACCCCTGTATTTTCTAAAAATCGGGCCACCATATTATAAAAGCCAATCGTTAGGATCATTTTGTTAATATTTAAGACACTCAGTTGAGATTTTCTGAAATCAAATTGCGGGTTTTTTCAGGCATCGCTTCTAATGGCATCAAGGGTAATCTTGCTATTCACATTTTCCTCCTGAGATTTAGTCTTGTCCCCAATAATCTATTCAACCGACCAATCGGCAAGCTTAAAACCCTCAACATCCTTGTATCTGTCAAATAGATAGTGCCGAAAACGCACATACTCTTTATAATCGCACTCGATCCCCTCTTCTGCTAACACCTCAACGAACTTTTCCATATCCGGAGGACATCCCCAAATCGGGATCGACTTTTTAATTGCGGGATTATCCCTATTTAGGTGGCAAGCGCATTTGCCAAAAAGAATTGAGTTATCAAAATCGGCGCTGGCCAACTGTTTTTTCCCGGTGACTACCTCCACATTGGGGAAGGGCTTTCCCTTAAAAGCAGAGGAAAAAAGAATTAACATGGGATTATATTGGGCAGAACAACCTGTACACAAGCTGCTGTCATATTTACGGATTGCCAACCCGGTAATTCCACGCTTTTTAAATCCTACAGGGCCAGTGTCTTCTTCTGTCCACTCCCAGTCATAATTGACATATTCTTGATGATCAGCAATGCATTCTCCCTTTACCTCATAATCCGCAAGATCCAAACTATACCCATGCCGTTTGGCATAGTTCGTTAGATGAACCACGTCCTCCGCTGGATAGCCTAGGATGGCGGCACCCACAAGATCACAGGCTAAGGGATCACGAGAAACTATGAGAAGGTCTTTTCTAAACGCCTTACCAGTCGGTCCAGGTCCCTTTTCTAGAGTATAGAGACCATCGATAATCGTTAAAGCCACAGGGAGCTTTTCTATGATGCGTGGGAAGGTTTGACTGAGATCTTCGTCCGCGAGTCCGTGACAAAATTGTTTAGATTTTTTATTAATACACCCTTTAAGGTTCTTAATGCCTAGGGATACCTTAGCCTGATTGTGCGACTTTAACACGGGCACATTGATGATTTTATCAGCCTCTAAAGCCTTTTTGGCGATGTTAAGTTTAAACCCGTCGCCATAATCCGTCGATATAAACTCATCCTGATTAAAATCCACTAATTTAACTCCGTAACGCTCTTGCAAGGTTTTATAACCCAACGCTTCGTAAACAGCATCGCCTTGAGACTTTCCGTTGGTAACTGCACCTTCACCGATCGTTAAATCTTTGAAACCTTGTTCAATTAGAATACGTACTAAGGCACTAATGACGGCGCTTGTTGTAACGACGCCAAAGGGAGGAAATGGTAAATCAAAATCCCAGCTTACAATGTTCGGTTTGATGAGGATTCGGTCGTTGGCATTTAATCCGGCAAGCCCATCACTTAATTTCAAGCTCTCTTGTAAGGATTGGTAGACATCAGTCACTTTTACGATCGATACGGGTGCTTTTCCCATATTACTCCCCTCAATTCTCACAATCTTCGATATTTTTCGACTGCCTGTTCTATAAATTTCGACTTAAGCTAAATTCAAGAAAGAACCCTAAGAGAATATGCCTTTCGCATAATCATGTTTTTTCTGTTTAAGGTCGCATGGCGTGTTGGTAAGGGCCCAATTGTTCTTAAAGCCAGTAGAACCTCTTCACGAGGCATTCCTACACTATTTTTTAGAATCTTGTTCAACGCTTCAACTGATTTAGAGCCACCGATCTGCCCTATAGCCCAAGCTGTCATTCCTTTAACACGAACGTCGTCATTCTCAGAGAAAGCCCTGACTAGGTCGTGAATATACATGGAATCATGGCTGTTACCCATTACCCGCGCTACGTTCATTTTCCAGCGCCAAAGCTCATCCGCTGAAATGTAGAACATATGGGGCCAGATTCGTTTCTTAAAATATTCCACGTCCATGTGTAATAGCTTTGTTAATTCAAAATCCTTCGCTCGTTCCTCGATCGCTTTATCAGCTGGAAGATCCTGAGCTAACCAAGCCTCGTTACGCGGACATACGTTTTGACACCGATCGCAGCCATAGACCCACATGCCCATCGGTTCTCGAAGTTCGAGTGGGGTAATTCCTTCACCGTAATAACTGAGAAAGGAAATACATTTGCGAGGGTCTATGGTTCGGTTGCGAGTCAACGCATTGGTAGGACAAGCAACAATACAGGTGGATTTACACCATTTAGGACAATCCTCCACTGAAGTGGGCTGATCAGGCTCAAATTCATGATTGACAACGACTCCCATAACGATGATCCAGGAACTTAATCGTGCGACCTTGTTCGAATATAACAGACAATTCTTACCGTAGGTTCCCAGTCCGGCGCGTGCCGCCGCCAGGCGGTGAGGTAAGTTGGATGGAATTTTTGTCTCAATCCCATTCTCTAATAAAAATTTGCAAAACGCTTTCGTACGCCGATACAGGTCACCTCTAGTAACCCGATCGTCGTCAAGGTAGCACCGTCCGAACTTTCCAACCAGAGAAGCTGGAAAAGAATGGTGGAAAAAGTTATTCACTAATACGATAATTGACCTAGCCTCAGGAAACGAATTTTTGGGGTCAGTACCTTGCATCAGGTCCATCCCCTTTTCGTTGAGCCACGAATAATTTTCATGTCTCTCACTAAGTACTTTTTGCTGTGCTTCGAAGGAATCGGCAGTAGTAAAGCCAATGTCATCAAAACCAAGTTTCTTTGCCTGTTCTATAACCTCACGTTTGGTAATCAATTTTCCCACCTATTTTCTTCGCGTCAGTCCTAGATACTCAACGTGGACACTTAACACGGCTGATGACCACGTGAGTTCACTTGCCCTTTTCCAGTGCGATTCTCAGCATTTGTTCCTTTTTATTCTTCGGGGGTACATAAATGGTCTTACGCTGTACCAAGGTTAAAGCGTTCTGTTTACAGCTCTTCACACATACTCCACACCCCAGGCAAAGGTCCGCAATCACGGTCGCCTTCTTGCTCTTCTTGTCCCCTGGGACCCTTTCCGTTACCTGAATCGCCTCAATATGACAGTTCTTAGCACACGTTCCGCATCCGTTACATAGATCTTCGTTGATCTGAGGAATGAAATTGCTGGGTTGAGTGGTTAGAAAACGGTGCTCCTTAGCTGCTTTCAACACCCCACAACAACACCCGCAACAATGACAGATATAGGCTGGGTTCTTTTGGACATTATCGGCCATATGCACTAGACCCAGTTGTTCCGTCTTATCCAAAACCCTAAGCAATTCATCCACACTGGCCGGACGCGCAAATCCTCTTTTAATCAACCATTCAGAGGCGTTACCCAAAGAGGTGCACACATCGTCAATAGGTGCCTCACACTTTTTTGTGCCTAAGTGGGCCGCTTGATGGCGACAATAACACATTGTCAGAGAACCACCACCTGAGTCCCTGATTATTTGAGAAGCTTTTTCATAAGATAAGATTTCCGTTTCAACGTCCTCTGGCAAAAAACTTTCATAGGCCATCGTCTGGAAAAACTTCGTAGAAGCGCCGAAGAACTCCTGGACAACACCCGGTTCATTGTGATAGGCATGAAAAAGTTGGGCCAACTCCTGCATTGGTAACGTATCGTTGACTCGCATAAACGTGTATTCAAAAAAGCCGACCACTAGGGGCGATAACATGTAGTAGTTGACTCCATTTCGCGAAAAATCAATGACAAGCCCTTTGTCGGCCATGGCATTCAAGTGTTCCCCAAGTTCGATGGGATTAAGGCCTGTGAGGGTTGTCAACTGATCTACTGAAGTTATTCCCAATGGGAACTTGCTCCCGATTATGGCCTGAGTTTCTGAGTAAATGATATGGAGGATTTCCATGAGAGTCGAGTTTAGCGGAGCCCCCACTGGATTCTTGTCCAGACGCTGAGCAAGGGCTAAATAGACTTCGTTTTTTGCCAATGTCAAATGTCCCATAATTCTTCTCTCCTTACTATGACTTGAATTGTTGGGGGAAATTGCTTTCTATTCGATCGGATAAGTTCAGCTAAACTTCAGAGGGAGTTAATTATTAGTGGAAATCTGCACTTGAACAGTCAAGTTTAGTTGGTCTATAACAATAAATCCGTCCGCCCCCTTCCGACCAGGAACAGCCAAGAACCACCATATTCAATAAAAATTTAGAAATATTAATATTTAGAAAATTTAAAATATATGATTCATAAATGCAATAAATGTGCCATATGAAAATCCCTGGTCCTTAAACGCCTGTATAGTGACTTTGTTTAATTAACATACACAATGATCGGACAATGTGTTTACTTTGTATACATTTCAAAGACATCCTGTACCTTTTCACTAATCTCCTGTGCCAACTCCAGTTCCCCGGCGGCCTGCATCGGGTAGCCGCAACACTCTCATGCCCTTACAGAAGGGTAAATCGCGTTCGCCAATAACTCGATTGGATGTAACACAGGCATCTTTTTCTCTAAGCCACTCCTCAAATAATAACGGCAAGCAGGGCACTGGGTAATAACCGCATCTGCTTTTGTACTTTGAATATCTTTCAATTTACGCACTCTGATGGACTCTGCTAATTCCTCATGGTCCACGAAAAAGGATCCGCCGGCTCCACAACATCGTTGGGGCTCGCTCATCTCCACGAGGCTGACCGCCGGAAGCATGGAAACCAGTTTATGTGGTGCCTGAATAAGATTCGAATTCCAAGCCCGATGACAAGGTACATGATAGGTTACCTTCAGTTTTTTTTCAGCTGTATCAGCTATATCAATGTTATTTTCTGCACTATCCACATCAACCTTAACAGTCTCCTGAGAATCCCCAAGGACTATTGTGGGATCATGCCATAGGCCTTCTCGGGTAATGAACTCCGTAATCTCAACCACTTTTTCCGCTACCGCCGCCACTTTGCTTTGGGATGGGTCGTCTTTGTCCAGGGTTTTAGCTGCTTTAACTTTCAGCATATACCCACACGAAGTACAATCTGTGATGACCGCCTCGACGTCCAACTTGGCAAATAGCTCTGCATTCCAACTCACGGCCTCTTGAGCTGCCCCAAGTTCGCCGTGGGCCAGAGCCGGTATGCCGCAGCAATGCTGGTTTGCAGGGATTACAACCTCATACCCCTTAGCCGTCAAGACTTTAATCACGGCATCTCCTATCTCGGGATATAGATAATTCGTAGCACACCCAATGAAGTAACCTACCCTACCGCGAACTTCTCCAGTTGGCTTAACATTTGTTGGCACCCGCTGTTCGAACGATCGGCTGGCAACTTCGGGGAACTCATCAGGTACCATATTTAAGCGTCTGGCAATAGACAAGGTCCAGGTAGCAAGATTTGTCGTATTGCTGCGGTTGACCACTTGTCGTAAAAGAAACCTCTTCCCCTTCCCTAAACCGTATTTCTTTTGCAGATCGGCCCGGGCAGTAATCACGATATCATCGACTGGGATTCCACTTGGGCACCCTTGGGTGCAATTGGTACAGAGAAGACAACGATTCAGAAGCACTCCGGCCCGGTCACTCGGAACTAAAGTTTTTTCCACGAGTAGCGCTTGAATCAAATTCAATCGACCCCGGGCTACACTGGATTCCACTCCATCTTCAATGTAGACCGGGCAATGTTCCAAGCAAAAGTTGCACTGGATACAGCGGTTGATCTCTTTAACGTAATCTTCGATTCTATACATGGGCTTCACCACCATCTACCCAGATCTTACCGGGATTCATGATCCCGTTGGGGTCGAAAGCCTGTTTGATCCGCCGCATGAGGTTGACGCCGGCACTTTTAAACTCCCATTCTAGATACGGTGCCTTTAAATACCCGATGCCATGTTCCCCAGATAAGGTACCCCCTAAGCGTAACGCCTCCTTGGCGATTTCCCCCATTGCTTTTTCCGCACGGCGCATAAGTTCTGGATCACTTTTATCCGTCAAGATCCCAGGATGCAAATTCCCGTCCCCGACATGACCGGATACTCCAATCACCAGCTGGTTAAGTTCGGCAATTCTCTTAATCTCTCTGATCATCGCCGGAACTTGTGAACGGGCAACTGTAGCATCCTCGATCAAGATGGTAGGAGCACGGCGAGCAGTAGCCGGAAAGAGCACCCTGCGAGCCAGCCACATTCGTTCAGCTTCTGCGGCATCGCGAGCAATTGTTGTCTCCCTTACCCCATTTTGCCGACAGATTGCAATGATTTGTTGGGTTTCTTCATTCACTTTGCCTTCATGACCATCAAGCTCAATTAATAAGAATGCTTCCGCATCTTTTGGCAGTCCTAGTGGTATGAACGCTTCAATCGTTTCTAGGGAACTTTTGGTCAGCAATTCCAGCCTTGAAGGCACTGCCCCAGCTGCTATGATCGCTGAGACTGCCTCTGCAGCTGCCTCTAACTCAGCAAAGACTGCGACCATTGTCCGGCGGTACGCTGGCAGGGTCAACAACTTGACGGTTACTTTCGTAATAATTCCCAAGGTACCTTCAGAACCCGTCAGAAGTCTGGCCAAATCATACCCTGAGGACATTTTGACGGATTTACCTCCATATCGGATAATCTCACCATCCGGCAAAACCGCTTCCACACCTAAGACATAATCCTTGGTTGTTCCATACTTAACACCACGCGGTCCACCAGCCCGTGTAGCTACGTTTCCGCCCATAGTGCAAACCAACATACTCTGCGGATCTGGTGGATAAAACAAGCCCATAGACTCCACTAAAGTGTGAAACTTCTGGGTCACAACCCCACATTCTAACGTAGCCGTCAAGTTTTGCCTATCAACCTCAATAACCTGCTGCAAACGCTTTAAATCGACGACGATACTTCCTATCCCTGGGGTCGCCCCCCCCGCTAAACCAGTTCCCGCTCCTCGCGGCACAACAGGAATCTGGTTCTGATTGGCATAGCACAAAACACGGGAGATTTCTGCCGGGGTCATGGGTTGGACTACCACAGCGGGCATGACCCGTTTGTGGGTAGCATCATTCATATAAGCAAGTAAATCTTCTGGGTGGGAAAAAACCCGCCGGGGATCAAGCAGGGCTTCTAAGTCCCGAACCAATCCAGGCATCTCCATCAACTCCCAATTCTTTCTAGCGGTCCGTTCTTGCCTTTGGGCCTAACTAACCGCCTTCACCCCTACCTGGAAAGCTGCTAAGTTCAAATCCAGGATTTCCCCGGCGAACATCCCTTTCAGCACTGTTTCATAGGCCAAAAATGAGATAGGAAGGAATTGCACTCCTGCAAAAGCTCCGGTCATTACCATATTCGTTCCGACGGGTACGCCAACGTCCACTGCAAGATTCGTCGCTTCCAGAGCCCAGAGCTTTTGTGATTGTACCCTAAGGTTACCCGTCAAAACTGGAATGTCTGGGTATTGATCTTCGTTGAGCAAAACTCCCAAGGGATAATTAGGACGAACATTCATAATGACCTGAGTCGACGAATTTCCATAGTCCCTAAAGGTCCGCAAAGTCTCAAGTGGCTCAAATCCCAAGATGAAGTCGGCCTCCCCTTGCGGAATCAGCGGGCCATAGGCACTCACTTTGGAAACTCTGATGTGGCTCGTGACAGAACCACCACGCTGTGAAGCGCCAAAGGTCTCACCGACTGACACAAAATATCCACTGTCTACTGCGGCTGTGGCAATCACTTGCGACGCTAAAACATTGCCCTGCCCACCAACCCCGGTGACGATAATGTTTAACACTTTAGCGGTCAAGGTTAGCCCCTCCTTCAACCTTAATAGCCCCTTGAGGGCACAGACTCACACATACCTGACAGCGATTGCAGACCACTTCATCAATCAGTGCCTTCCCTTTTTTTGGATCCCAGATTGTAGCCGGGCAGGTGAAGGTAGCACTGCAGAAGCGGTTGCAACCGCAGCTATCCCCGATGCACTGTTCTTGATCGATATAGACCCTAGGTCGAGTTGAAGCTTTGGCAGCCACCAGCGCACAGGCTTGACTGAGCACCAAAACTTTCGTACCCTCTGACTGAAGGAGCTTATACACTACTTCGGTAGTCCCTTTGACATCATAGGGGTCCTGGATCACGACTGGGAGTTTGAGCCCCTTAACAACCTCTTCGATTTGTAGCCCTTCTACAATTTCACCCATGGCATTCTTGCTCATCCCTGGATGGGGTTGATGCCCCGTCATGGCCGTAGTCTCATTGTCTAGTACGACAAGAAGGAAGTTAGCCCTGGTATAACGCGCATTCACTAAAGCAGGGATCGTGGAGTGAAAGAATGTAGAGTCCCCAACTACGGCGATAACTGGTTGTTTAAAGCCAAACCTCTCCAGTTTGCCCAGTCCATTAGCAATCCCTGCACTTGAGCCCATAGCGTGCATGGTTTGAGGCAGAGCCCAACCGGTCCGTCGCAAAGCTAAAGAGTAACAACCGATGTCCCCCAATACCACAGCATTACGTCCGTCCAGAGCAACAGCGGACTTCATAGCCCAGAATGAGGCTCGGTGTGGGCAGCCAGCACAGAAAGCCATTTCTCGAACTGGAACATCAGGCGTTTCCAACTTTAGGCTAGGCTTCTCAGCCGCTTGATTATTTTCTACCCCTAATACTCTAGCGATGGATTGTTTCACCTTGTCGGGATCCATTTCTCCGACTCCCGGTCCTTTTGGCCCAGTCACATGCCCCGATTTCTGCCCGTAAAACTCTAGCGGATAAATTTCCGAAATATGCTGGGCAGCCAGAGCCATAACATTATCTTCATTAAATGATTCGATTTCTTCGATAAATATAACCCTTTCAGCATGCTTCATATGTTCTAAAAGGAATTTTTCCGGTAATGGCCAAGTCATCCCTAGTTTTAGAACCCCAACTTCATTGTCGAGTCCTAAAGCATTAACTGCTTCCGGAGCATACAGGGCGCTGGGTCCAGAAGCAATGATCACTGTCTTTGCGTTCTGAGGTCCTTTATAAGTATTAAATGGTAGAGTATCTGCTATTTGTCGTATTTTGGCTAACTTGACTTCCTGTAATTGATGTAAAGCGGCGTTCGTGACATAACGGTCTTTTTTGGCAAAGATTGCTTGTTTGTTCACGTTCTGAAGCTCGCCAAGGGTTACATTTCCACTGGCGTGTGATATACGCGTCACACAGCGCAAAGTCACTGGAAGCTTGAGGTTCTCCGATAATTCATAAGCGGCAAGGGTCATTTGCTTTGCTTCCTCTGGAGTACTCGGTTCGAAAATCGGGATATGAACCACTTTGGAAAGCAAGCGGGAATCCTCTTCATTCGTACTGGAGTGTGCCCCCGGATCATCTCCTACCACCAAAACCATGCCCGCTTTAATTCCCGATATAGCTATACTCACCAAACTATCTAAGGCGACATTCAACCCATTTTGCTTGACAATGCAGAGAGAACGCAGCCCCGCAAACGACGCTGCTGCCGCTTCCTCAATCGCCACTTTTTCGTTAACAGACCATTCGGCATATAAATTATGCTCGTTCGCCAAACGTCCTAAGTGCGCCAAAATTTCTGAGGTGGGTGATCCTGGATACGAAGCAGCAAAACTTAATCCCGCTTCAATCGCTCCTCGAGTTATCGCTTCATTTCCAGTCATGAGGACGGAGCGTCCGGGTTCATTGACCTGTAAGCTCATAAAACTCATCTACCGACGCCTCCTTCCTCAATCCCTTGGGTATAGTCTGAACTTAATTCTAAATACTCATATCCTTTACCGTTCGATAAACTTTCTAAGACGCGCTTCTTTTTGTTAATAACTGCGTTAAGAAGTAAGGGTAAGCGTTCTTCCGGGTAAGGTTTCGTCTCCAGATGCCCCGCGTTACAAACCTTGTTCACGATTTCTTGCCCTCGTGTACTTCTGATGATTAAAGTACTCCATTCAGGGTCATACTCTGTGGAGCCGACCGAAACGTCAGCGAATTCCGAAGTTGGATCAAAACAGCTCTGGCAAGTTGGGCGGATAAAAGCCCTTAATTCATCGATTGGTATCTGAATCTCCCCGTTTTCCGTTGTTACGACGCCGTAGTTCTGAGGGATATCCATTCTAAGAAGTCTAGCGCTCCCAGTTTTGCCTCGCAGATATGTGTAAATTTCAGTTTCCAAAGACCAAAAGCAAAAAAGTCCAATCAAAAAATCAACCTTTTTGGCACTCATGTTGTGTTCTGATCTCTCAGTCAAAGCCTGCATTTTTCTGAGCCCCAGAATCTGACAAGGGCGACCCACAATTGTCAGCTTCTCCAGCCCCGAACGTACTCCGGCATTAAGAATGGAGAGTGTCGGACTGGCACTGTAATTAGAACCAGAACAAGAAAGCACTTCCTCCCGGTTACGAGCTAAGCAGGGCGTAGGAGGACTATTGTTCTGCCTTTTTGTTAGAACCGCTGCTTGAGATTCGCCACTCTCGACCATATAGGCAGCTAATGTACTCACTACTCCACCGTACTGACCAGCTTGGGCAAGATCTTTATTCAGAGAGCGAGCATAGAGTATTTCGAGATAATTGCCTAAACCATGGTCAGCACGTTCTTTGCCAAACACTTGCTTATCGAGATCAGACAAATTGGTCGGTGTGCGAGGACAAACTCTGTAACAAGTTCCATCTTCGCGATTACAATCATGGATGAATGCGATGCGCTCATTCATGGTCTTAATATAGGGACAAAGCCCGACACACAGACCACAGCGGGCACAGTTACCGCTTTCCATCACCTCTTGCCTTAACCTTAAGGGCATCTTGGATTGTTCCATCATTCCCACCTTTTCCTCCCTTCCATTCCGCAGAAACACTGCCTTTGTCCAAACTCCATTTACGAAAAACTAAATCATTTATTGCCAATCCACATCCTTGTTTTCCTGAACACCCGCAAGTTTCTCGGCAAGGTTTTTGCGGTGTTCCAAATTGACCTGACGACTGATCATAATCCGTTGCGCCTGAGGAGAACCTGCGCCATGCATGGATTCGGTTAAATATCCTACAGCTGCGGTACCCATAGTAAGGTTCTCTATCAACCTCAGCATCCGTTGACGATGCTCTATAGGTACATCGGCCTTGCCAGCTGTATATTTCTTGATGAACGGCCCGACAACTGGATGGGCAAAATCTTTCTCTGACGGCATAGTAACAAACGCCCCGCCCGCAATGTCTTGCGCCAATCTCGCCATTTCGTAGGGGAAGCGAGTCACATTCTGTTTGCAGATATTGGCTAGTAAAATATCGACTAGGTAATTACCAGCTGCTGTTTTACTGCCCTCTGCAGAACAAGCGATCCCACAGGAATAGAGAGTTTCGTTCAGATGGCACATTTCAACAATCTTGTCCTTAATATGGGACGCGCGAGAAACACCATTGTACTCTGCCATAGCTTGAGATGCCCCGATCAGCGCGTCACCGACCCCTACCTTACAGCCCCCATAGCTTTGACGATGATAGGAGGCGAATCTCTCCACAAGCATCGTGGTAAAATCGGTTTCTCCAGCCATGAATACCCTGCCCCAGGGCACGAACACATCATTAAAAATGGTCATAATCTCCTGACCACCGAAATTTTGGTTGCCGACATCAATGTTTCCACCCTCCAGTTTACGGGTGTCGCAGGATTGGCGTCCATAAACAAAAATAATGCCTGGTACATCGAGAGGCACCGCAAAGCTAACAGCCCACTCTTTCTCGTTCCCTTTAAGTGAGTTATTGGGCATTACCAGGATTTCATGAGAGTTAATCATGCCCGTCTGGTGCATTTTACATCCTCTGACGATGATACCGGACTCGTTACGTTCCACGATATGCAGATACGAATCTGGGTCAGGTTGTTCGCCAGGGCTCTTCGAACGATCTCCACGCGAATCCGTCATGCAACCATCGACTGCCAGATCGTTTTCTTGCACGTATTTCAGGTACTGCTTAAAGCGCAGATGATATTCAGTGTTGTGTTTTGCGTCGATCTCAAACGTGGTGTTAAAAACCGCGTTGAACGCGTCCATTCCAACGCAACGTTGAAAGCAACAGCCCGTTTTCTGCCCTAATAGTCGCTGCATCTTCACTTTTTTCACCAAGTCTCCTGAACTTTGGTGGAGATGAGTGAAACGGTTGACCTTCTCTCCCGATAGATTCGAGGTCGCGAGCATGACGTCTTCATGCTCTGGCTCCAAAGCTAACTTATAGGTCATGGCCATTGCGTTGATTGAAGGACGAACCATAGGGTGATCTACATAGTTTTCAACTTTTTCCCCATACATATAGAGGTCAATTTTCATTTTGCGGATGTCATTGATATATTGTTGTGGCGTTTTTAATGTCATTCTGGCACCTCATTCTTTTAGATTTCGTATAAGGCGTATAAGGTCAAGAGCCGATCCTCGGTCGAACTCCCTTTATTAGGTAGTCGCGCTGGGGGCGGCATTAAATAATGTACCTATTACCGTAATGCAATTACTGTGCCATTGGAATATTTATTGACCCAATGCCTAGTTTGTTAACACCTGCACTCAATAAGACACTTTTCAAGCGTGGGTTGTGATATAATCTCGATTCTATAATTGAAAACAGCCCTTAGACGTGACTTCACATCCAAGAGCTGTTTATCTCTTTCGGGGTCTTCAGTCATACGTGTAGAAACCCTTTTTCGTCTTAAAGCCATATTCTCCCCTAGTAAATTTCTCAACCAATATCGGTGAGGGTTTGTCTTTCGGATCGCGGGTATCCTGGTAGTGTTCCATCCCTATATAGTAGGCCAGATCAATCCCTGTGAAATCCATTAAACGGAATGGTCCCATCGGATGACCCAAAGCATTTGTGACCGCCATGTCAATCTCTTCTGGAGTAGCAATTCCCATGTCCGCGAGAAACAGTGCCTCATGATTGAGAGCTGCAAGAATTCGATTGACGAGGAAACCATAGATTTCTTTCTTGAGCAAAACTCCGCTTTTACCGAGCTTAGCGGCTAAATCCATCGTTACTTGGGCAGTTTCCGGGGAAGTATGCGTTCCTTGCACAACCTCCACTAGTTTCATAACCAGGGCTGGATTAAAGAAGTGCATGTTGCAAACCTTATCTGGCCGCTTTGTGGCATCAGAGACCAGTGAGCTTACGATAAATGAACTGTTGGTAGCCAAAATAGCATGAGCAGGAGTAATCCTGTCCAAATCCGCAAAAAGCTTGCGCTTAATGTTCATTTTCTCGACGGCTGCCTCGATTACAAAATCAGTATCCCCGGCGGCATCCTCTAAGCTCTGAGTAAAGCTAAGATTCGCCAAGGCTTTGTCCGCTTGTTCCTGCTTCATTTTTCCTTTAGCTACACGTTCCGGCAAATATTTCCGTGCAAAACCTTCTGCTTTGTCCAGCATCTCTTGGCTAATATCCGTACAGGTCACTTGATATCCAGCCAACGCAGCACACAAAGCAATCTGATGGCCCATATTTCCGGCCCCGATTACACAAATCTTTTTGATATCCTCAACTCTCATCCTAAACACTCCCTCCTACTCAACCACTTTATAAACGATATCCTGAATCCCCACCCGAGGGCGAAGTGTGGGGCTTTGATTTGGATAACCCACGGGTAATAACGCAGTAATCACGAGGTTTTCCGGCAACTCCAAAATCTGTGCTATTTGTTTCGCTTTCATTGCTTGAACCCAACAGGTACCCAATCCCAAAGACACAGCGCGTAAAGCAATGTGCTCAACCGCAATCGCCACATTCAACATAGCATGAGGGATAAATGCCTTTAACGCACTTGGCTCGATGGGTTTATCAACGTCCGGATAACTATTGAAGGCTTCCGGCCCGAAAACCCCCGAGTCAATCAGCTCCTGAATTCTCTTCCGAGTATTGGTTGCATAGGTTAAAAGATCTGCGCAGCAGACTAGTAAAACGGGCGCCTCGCTCAGGAATTTTTGATTAAATGCCGCTGCTTGGATCTTTTCTTTAACACCTTGGTTCTTGACGACGATAAAACGCCAGGGTTGATGATTGGTGCCTGAAGGAGCCAAACGGGCTGCCTCTAGTAATTCCTGAAGCAGATCATCCGAAACTGGATCTGATTTGTATTTACGGATACTGTGCCTCTCGAGCATTGCTGTCTTTACATCCAAGACCCTTAACCACCTTTCTTTTGGCCTAAGCCTCTATTCACAATTTTGTTTAATTCAAGTCGAGAACCTTCCCCTGCATTTACCTACTCTAGAGCTTAGAGAGCAAACTGACTCCTTAAAACGCTTCTTCGGGCATATCGATGGCCGAGGTATCCGCTTCTTTGATAATCTTGACGGTAGCTATCACATCAGGCAGGCAATATATTGCGGACATAAAACTTGACAGTTTCAATTTTACCGGTGTAGAAGTTATATAGATGATTTACCACCTTTGCAATATAGCTCTTGCCGTAATTGCTTAAGGTAAGTCTCCCCCAACCCTTCGGGTCAGGGGAGATCTAGATAAATTTGAGCTAAAGCCTCAGTTAGACTCTCTCAAAGATAGTAGCAATACCTTGTCCGCCACCAATACAAGCTGTGATTAAACCGAATTGAACATCCCTACGGTTCATCTCATGAACTAACTTTGTAGTGAGTATTGCTCCGGTTGCACCGATTGGATGACCATGGGCGATAGCCCCACCATTTACGTTCACTTTATCCATGTTGAAATGAAGCTCCCGATCCACTGCTAACACTTGAGCGGCGAAAGCCTCATTCAATTCAATGAGATCGATATTGTCTAAGGAAAGACCTGCCTGGGCTAAGGCCTTTCTTGTCGCAGGCACTGGTCCAATTCCCATGATGTTCGGATCAACACCCGCTACTGCAAATGTGCGAATTTTAGCTAAAGGTTTAAGACCTAAGGCCTTAGCTTTCTCAGCTGACATTACCACAACTGCTGCTGCTGCATCATTTAAGCCAGAACTGTTTCCTGCCGTGACTGATCCGTTCGCTTTAAAGGCAGGAGAAAGTTTACTCAATCCCTCGAGGGTTGTCAGCGGACGCGGATGTTCATCCGTATCAAAAACCAGCGTCTTGTTCTTGCCTAAAGGAATGGTTAGAGAGACAATTTGGTTCTTAAAAAAACCAGCCTCCATGGCCTTACCCATTTTTTGTTGACTGGAAACTGAGAATTCGTCCTGTTCTAAACGGCTAATCTGATATTTTTCCGCTAAATTCTCTGCTGTGATCCCCATTGGTGGATTACCGATTTCGTTAGTCGAGAGTTGAAAGCCGCTTCGGAATTGAGGCTGAGTCTTACTGAAAAACTCCATATGTTCCATAATATACGGCTTGAGAGAACAGCTCTCAGTGCCACCCGCAATAAAGACGTCACCCATTCCAGCCATTATCGCTTGAGCCGCCAAATTCACAGCGTTTAAACCAGAGCCGCACTGCCGATCAATCGTAAGTCCAGGAGTCTCCACAGGTAGACCCGCCTGTAGAGCACATAAACGTGCGATGTTACCACCTGCATTTAAACAGTTTCCAAAGAACACATCTTCGATCAGAGTGGGATCCAAACCTACGCGATTGATCGCTTCTTTGATTACTTCCGCACCGTAATAGTCGGGAGAAATTTTACCCAAGGCTCCCCCTGCCCGACCAATGGGACTTCGAACTGCGGATACAATAACTGCTTCTCTAATCATGAAGAATACCCCCTACTTTTTAATCACTCGTAAGTGTAATAGCCCTTTTTAGTCTTCTGCGAGAAACAAGGCTTCTTGAGCAAGTGCTGATAGAATTCTATTAAAATGCGCTTTCTGGAACTTCCATAGCCGATGTATCATAATCTTGAATAATCTTGGCAGTCATCATCACATCCGGCACAATATTGCGCAAATAGAATTGTGCTGAGTTAATCTTGCCTTTATAGAAGTCTGTATCACCCATTCCGTGAGCCAGTTTTTGCTGAGCAACTAAGGCTTGTTGCATTAGCAAAAAGGCGCAATAGAGTTCGGCAGTCACTCTTAAAATTCTCGTGCTATACAGTGGAACTAAGCGAATATTTTCCTTCATATATCCAAACACAGTTCCCATGAGTTCCTGATATGCCTTCAAGGCTTGGCTCAGTAAAGCCATCTCGCGAGGGAATTCAACATTTGCTGAATTTTCCTGAACAAATACAGCAATATCCTGTAGCCATTCCTTGAAAACACTACCCTTATCCAATCCCCATTTGCGGAAAACTAAATCCAAGGACTGGATGAAGTTTGTGCCTTCCCAGATGGAATAAATCTTAACATCCCTCGCTTGACGAGCAATCGGGTACTCCTCGGTATACCCATATCCTCCATGGACTTGAATGGCTTCCGTAATCATCAGCCACGCTTGATCAGAGCAGTATGCTTTAATTAAGGGCGTGATTAGTTCAATATTACGTTTGGCTTTCCGAACATCTTCCGGCTCATCTCCAAATGCTATCATATCCAAATAGTAGTACCCTTTAAAAATCATCGCTCGCATAGCTTCAAGTGTGGCCTTTTGAGTAAGCAACATTCGTCGAATATCTTCGTGTTGGATGAGAGGTACCCGACTTCCTCTAGGATTGTCAATGGGACGACCCTGAACACGATCTTTGGCATACGCAACCGCGTTATTATACGCCACAGTTGCCACGGCCAAAGCGCAGTGTCCTGTGTCTACTCGGGATCCATTAATCATTCTAAACATTTGGGCCATACCCTGCCCAAACCCTTTTTCGTCCAGTGGTAGACCTAACAGAAAGCCGCGACACAAACCCTCTTCCCCAAAGTTAAGGACCGCTGTGGCAGATCCCTGAAGCCCCATCTTATGCTCGATTCCTACTGTCGCAACATCGTTTCGCTCTCCAAGACTACCATCTTCATTTACCCAGATTTTAGGGACAATGAAGAGCGACAAACCTTTGGTGCCGGGAACTGCCCCATCGATTCTGGCCAAAACCAAGTGAATGATGTTTTCTGTCAGGTCGTGATCCCCGCAGGTGATAAAACATTTAGTTCCTTTTAGATTATAAATTAAAGGGTCCTCAGTAGGATAGGCCTTGCTTAACATGTCCCCCACATCGGAACCACCACCAGGTTCAGTGATACACATCGTTCCTCCCCACACTGCCTCGAACATTTTAGGGGTGAAGAAGTCGATTTGTTCCTTGGACCCGAACTGTTTGATAATGGACCCGACGCCGCCGGGCAGACCCAGATACGCTACGAACGCTGGGTTTGCAGCGATCATATACTCATGGACTGCTCCATACAAAAGCGAAGGAAGGGAGTCCTCACCGTCGACGTCCTTGTTACTAGCACCCCAACCGTTTTCTGCTACAAACTTGAAAGCATTATGGAAGGAAGGGGGAACCGTTACTTTCCCATCCTTAAAGACTGCTCTAATCGTGTCTCCATCATCATTAGTCGGCGCAACAATGTCTTTACAAACTCTTAAGGATTGGTCGAGAATACCATCGACATCCTCAACACTGAATACATCTCGAAAGCGTTTCAAGTCAAGAATTTTTTTTCCATCTAGCCATTCTTTGATAATAAATTTATGATCTCGGGTGCTATATAGATAGTTACTGCCCACGATATACACTTCCTCTTGTATAAAGATTTTGTCGTCCTATAAGTTTTAGATGTATTATCTTCCTCGAAAGTTAGGTTTGCGTTTTTCAAGAAAGGCCTTCATACCTTCTTTTTGATCCTCAGTTGCAAACAGAAGCGAAAAACATTTATGCTCATATTGCAGGCCCATATTCAAATCCATTCGTAGCCCTTCGTTAACACACGTTTTAGCCATTTGAATAGCTACTGCGCCACGAGCTGCAAATTTCTTCGCCATTTTCTTAGCTTCAATTAATAATTGATCAGCAGGCACAACTTTATTCACAAGCCCGATCCGCAAAGCTTCCTCTGCAGAAATAAAATCCCCGCTGAAGATTAACTCTTTTGCCTTACCAGCACCAATCAGTCGTGGCAGACGTTGGGTCCCCCCACCACCTGGCAAAATACCCAGTTTTATTTCTGGAAAGCCGAACTGAGCATTCTCTGCTGCAATGCGTACATCAGCTACTAAAGTTAGTTCACATCCACCGCCCAATGCATAACCAGCGATAGCAGCGATAACTGGCTTATTCAAGTTCTCGATGAGATTAAAAGTTGCTTGTGAGGGTCTTACACTTGTCGCAACATTCACTGCAGTTGATAAGGCCATCTGTTTGATGTCGGCTCCTGCTGCAAATACCTTTTCGCCACCTGTGATAATCACTACTCGAACGGAATCATCGGCACCTACATTTGCGCACGCCTCGCCCAACTCGATGAAGACCAGACTATTCAGAGCATTTAATACCTCTGGTCGATTTAAGGTTACCGTGGCTATTCCCTCTTCAACTTCCACAATGATTGTTTCGTAAGCCAATTTTTCACCCTCCCCAAATGCTATTTCTGTCTCGCAAAATCGGTAGTTCCTTGAACTCAACTCTTTCCTGATTACTCTAAAAAGCATACATACTCTTCTTATACAAGAACCATGCCAAATACTACAAAAGAATAAATAAAACTGAAATCACCTAACACGTCTGGTTTGACTGCTAGAATCTACTATTGCAAGAACTATGCCATTTTAAATGTCATTGATTCATAAAAAATGTCTACTATGCATACATTATCGTTTGTTAATGTTTACTTTGTATATTGGATGAGAACAAATAAAGGACCTAGTCATTGATTACTGATGACCAAGGCCCTGAATCATATTTATTTTTACTGTAAATGGCAACCCCATCAGCTATCGTTCGGCATTTTCATTAAGGTCAACATGAGTTGGTTTACTTGTTCCAATTCTATGGATACATTCGCCGCTGCAGCAGACAGTTCCGACGAGAGATGCCAACAACAAGAGATTTTTTTAAGTAATAACGGCCACTGGATAACAATAAGTTTTAGGAAGACTAGTGGTTTCCCATTCAGGGTTTTAGATTGATGTGGGCTATACCTGACAAAACTCTCTCATTTTTATCATTGAATGCTTCTAAATCACATACTAAGGTTTTTTCCGATCGAGCTCTAATAAATCCAGTGCAACTAATCGTATCGCCGGGTCTCACCATTCCCTCAAAGCGTACATTTAGCTTAGCAATCCCCCCTTCAATGCTGATCCAATCACTCAACATGGCAGCCATTTGAGCCATCGTGAGCATGCCATGAGCGATCACACCTCCTAAACCAGCTTGACGAGCATAGTTGTCATCTATATGAATAGGATTAAAATCGCCCGTGGCTTCTGCATACTGGCGCATCTGAATATGACTGGGTACCCACTCCCGAACAGGTAGTCGATCAGAGACTTCATAATTATGCAGACTTGTCATCATCTACCCCCTTTTCCGGGGCAATAAAAGTTGCTGTGCTAGAAAATACCAACTCGCCACTAAAATCGTACCCAGTCGTCTCAATAAGTATAATCGTTATTTTTCCCTGTTTGCCGATACGTCCATAGACGTCCTTTATGCGTCGCTTATAGGTGATGCGATCGCCCACTTCGAGCAGACGGCGATAAGAAATTTTTTGTTCTCCGAGGATCAAACTAGGAATTGTCAATTCGAAGCCATCAATATTAGCTTTGATTAAACTTTCCACATAGGTTGTTGGTACCCGATCTTCAAATGGTATCTCGGCAGCCTCAGCGAACCTACGTACATCCTCTTGCCTGATCTTTAACAAGACAGATTCACTTTCCCGACCAATCAATTCTTTCCCAATCATGCGACGCAAGCTCCTTTCTCATCCATCAACTCGCTTCAACCTAACTGAAACCCAGCGTCTGGGAGTTTTGCGAGTTAAGTATGAACTTCCCCCGTTAAATCCTAAACAACTTTTGCAGCCAGTACATTTTTCTCGATCTACTATAGCCTCTTCTTGGCATGGTAGCTTCCATTACGTAATTGAGTTATCAGTTGAGTCTCGTTCACGATCGGGTAATCAAATACGGTAACACAGGCGCCAACGCTGAGTGTGCTATGGGCATCACTCCCCCCAGTTCCCTTTTTGTTCAAAATTTCAGCTGCCTTTTGCGCCGCCTTGATTTCCCTCCAACTGCTACGTCCATTGTAAATCTCTAATGTGTCAGCATAGCTAAATACTGATCTCTTACACATTTCCTCCACATCTATTGCTTTCATACCACGTTCTTCCCTTGAGAGCATCGACAATCCAAACTCAATGCGAAAAGGATGAGCGACAACCATTACCCCTCCCAATTCTTTGACTCGTAAAGCTAATTTAGGTAAGTCACCCCTGAGGTGAAGTAAGGACTGGTGAACACCATAGACCAAGATCTCACCTACTGGAGTACTTAATTCAATTCCACTATAAACTTGTACCCCACTCTCACTGTATAACTTAGCCAACTCACGTGGGTCCCAGCAGAAGTCATGATCAGTTATGCAGACCCCATCTAAGCCTTTCTTGCACGCCGCCTGAACCAGATCCCAGACGAGCATACGACTGCAAGCAGAACCCTGACTGGAATGGGTGTGCAAGTCAAATTCCATGCTCATAATACCAACCCTTCGGTGAAATCTAAAAATAATACTGGCTTCTACTTTTCCTCTTAACGCTAATCACTAACCCCAATATAGGCCTTTCTCACTTCTTCGTTTCCAGCCAGTACATCACTGCGATCGTGCATCACAACCCGACCATTTTCTAGCACATACCCCCGGTGAGATACCTTTAAGGCCAAATGAGCATTTTGTTCCGCCAACAGCACTGTAGTTCCGGCTTCATTGACGAGCTTTACTGCATCGAAGACCTGTTGGACCACTAAGGGAGCTAGACCGACCGAAGGTTCATCTAGCAGTAATAGCTCGGGTTCCGACATGAGAGCCCTTCCGATCGCTGCCATCTGTTGCTGTCCTCCACTCAGGGAACCAGCCAAATCGTTTTCTTTTTCTTTAAGCACGGGGAATAAATCATAGACCAGGGCCAAACTCTTCTTCATCCCGTCTTTGTCGTGGCGCCTTACATATGCACCTAAGAGTAAATTCTGTTTCACTGACATATATGGAAAAAGGGCTCGCCCTTCCAAGCACTGCGATATCCCCAACTTGACCATTTTAAAAGCTGGTAATTGATTTGTTTTTTGTCCCTTAAACTCGATGGTTCCACCCGTCGCCTTTAGCAAACCGCTGATCGTTCGAAATAAAGTTGATTTGCCAGCTCCATTGGCCCCCAGCAAGACCACAAATTCTCCCTTTTTGACCTCTATGCTAACATCACGTAGAGCGAGGTAACTGCCGTAGGACACGTTTATTCCGGATATTTTAAGCATTCGCTCTCCCCCCTAAATATGCTGCGATAACTCGTTCGTTGTTGCTAATTTCTTTGGGGGTCCCTTCCGCAATTTTACTACCGTAGTTCAAAACCATAATTCTGTGTGCCAAATTCATGACCATCTGCATCTTGTGTTCGATTAAGCACACGGTAATCCCGGTTTGTTGTATTTTCTTGATTAACCCGGCGAGTTCACTGGTTTCTCCATGATTTACGCCAGCGGCGGGCTCGTCTAGGAGCAGTAAACGTGGTTCAGCTACCAAGGCCAATCCGATCGCTAATCGTTTGGCGGCTTCTTGGGAAATGTTGCCTACAGGTTGCCACTTCGCCGCTGTTAGTCCAATAAAGTCTAAGACCTCCTCCGCCTTTTCTCGGCTTGCCCCTTCGTCTCGGCGCGCGCGCGACGTATTAAAGATGGCATCAAACATTCCCATTTTGGTTTTGGAGCGATAGCCAATGATCAAATTGTCAAGTACCGTACTGTCCGTAAATAAATTCGTGGTCTGAAAGGTCCTGCCTATCCCCATACAAGCGAACTTGTGCGTCGGAGTGCGAGTCATATCCTTACCCATAAAACTGATATTTCCAGAACAGGACGGATAATAGCCACTGATCAAATTGAAAAATGTGGACTTTCCGGCGCCATTAGGCCCGATTATGGCTACGATTTCGCCCTCTTCGATTTCAAAGTCCACCTTGTTTAAGGCGGTCAATCCTCCGAAGTTCTTAGTTAAAGCCTTGGTCTTTAGTAGCATGGCTTTCTCCTTTCGACGGCGCGTTTGTTCTCGACTTCTTTCTTTTGTTGAACCGGTTTTCAAGCTTTGTGATAAGGATTCTTGTTTCCCCAGCAAGCCCCCCTGGGAAGAACCTAACAATTAGTATCAACAGGATCCCGAAGACGACCATGCGATATTCCTGCATAAACTGGAGGCTTTCTGTCAGTCCGTTGGCTACAAGGGTCCCCACTAGAGGTCCCGCTATTGTCGCCTGGCCTCCTATTAATAGAAATAACAGAAATTCAAAGGTGAGATTGGGATTGCAAATATCCGGACCTATAAACCGTATATATCCTGCAAACAACGCGCCCGCTATACCGGTAAAAAAGGCGGCAATACCAAAGGCCAGTAGTTTGTTATTCATAACATTAATGCCCAAGGTTGCCGCTAGTTCTTCACTGTTACGAATGGATTTAAAGGTTCTACCCACCAGAGACGAAGCGATCCGACTCATGACAAAGATCGTTAGCATCAGGAAGGCAAGGACTAGGTAATACTGAGATTCCAGCGATATGAAATCAATGGGCCCGATGCTGGTGGGCCTAGGAATTCCTATTAAACCCCGTACACCTCCGGTTAAATCGTCCCATTTTTCAATGACCAAGTGGATAATGACGCCTATGCATAGGGTGAGAATTACAAAATAATGCCCTCGAGTACGAAAGGAGATTAATCCAACCATTAAGGCGACCACAGTGGTTGCCACGGCGGCTAGCGGCATTGTTAACCAAAATGACATGTGGAGCTTCAGACTGAGTAAGCCCGACACATAGGCGCCTAGCCCAAAAAATCCGGCTTGGGCAAGCGATAACTGACCCAAATACCCAACAATGAGGTTAAGTCCATAGACCGCGATGGCATAGATGAAGCTCAGGGTCACGACGGTCAAGTAGTATCGATTGGGGCTTATGAAGGGAAACACGATGGCAACGGCTAGAAGCACAAGATAGGCCCAAAATTTTGGTTTTTTTAAAAAAACAAACACTTATCTTGCCCCCTTTGCAAAAAGACCCGATGGTTTTAACGAGAGGATCAAAACCAAAATAGCAAAAGCGATGACATCTTTATAGCTACTCGAAATATACGTCGCGCCGAGACTTTCCGTCATGCCCAAGATGAAGCTCCCGAGGACAGCTCCCGGAATACTTCCCATTCCCCCGATGACGATGATCACGAAGGCCTTCATGATGATCAGCGATCCCATGGCGGGATACACTAGGAAGATTGGTCCTGCTAAGGAGGCGGCAGCTGAAGCCAGAATGGAGGCAACGGCAAAAGTCAACATCGCCACTCGATTGACGTCAATTCCAACTAAACTGGCGCCGTCTCTGTTTTGTGCCATGGCCTCAATCGTCGATCCAATCATGGTGTGTTTTAGGAATATATACAGTACTACCATTAAGACGACCGCTCCTGCAATGATAATCAGCCGTTGTTCGGTAAGTCTAACCCCACCAAACACAAGCACTTTGTCATAAATTGCTGGAATACTCCGGAAATCGGAACCCCAGAGAACCCGCGCAGAGGCTTCAAGAAACAGCATAGCTCCCACTGCCGCAATGAATTGATTGGAGTGCGGGGTATGACGCATAGGATTGAATACTAATCTTTCTAATAAAATACCACATACAGCTAATACTAGGCCCGAAATGAGGGCCGACACCCAGTAGTTGATGCCGTACAGAGTCATCATGAAAAAGGTAACGTATCCTCCGATCATGTAAAAATGCCCATGGGCGAAATTAGGCACTTCCATGATGCCATAGATGAGAGTGAGTCCTAACGCGACTAAGCAATAAATGCTGCCTAACGTCAATCCGTTAACCGTCTGCTGTATTAATAAATTCATAGAGCCACCCCTTCCATTCCTCTCCAGAACACGACAGAGCGTAGATCCTGGATGTTTTGACACTAATTAATAAACCATAAGTACAACTTTATGGGCTATTCGATACTCTGACATTCCTTTTCAATGTCGTCTTTCACTCCTGCATGCAATTTGTTAGTTCTTCCCCCTCTCTAATTGCAAAAAACTAATAAGCAATAATGTAGTATTACATTTAATAATTTGAATATTCTTTAAATACTAATGCAAAAATAATGCCACTCAAATTTGAGTTGCTTACAACCATTGTACTAGTTCTTCTGGAACTACTAATGTATAGTTTGCATACATATGTTTTATAAATTTGTTTACTTTGTATATCAATTTCAAAGCAGGTTGATTAAAAGTTCCCTCCGCACGAATTATTGCTTTTCACCATTCCACCTCGTTCCACAATTAATAAAGATAAATTTATTTAATAATTGCAATATTAATGCCAAAAAATCTACGTACGGAATGGTGCCTGACCAGTTGCTCGAATTATAGAGACTAATAGATAAGAGGGGGTGTTCAAAAACAAACACACCCTCTTATCTTAATTAAAACAGAACTCAGGTGGACACGATATAGATATAATAGACGGCTGATTTCTTACTCTTCGATTCCATATCTCCGTAACTTATCATAAAATGCACGCCTTGAAATCCCTAACGCCTTCATGGCTTGGGTACGGTTATTGTTATAGGAGGCTAACGCAGATAGAATCAATTCTTTTTCCATCCTACCTACAATTTCTTTTACATCATAAGGTTTTTCCTTAATCCTTGAGTTGTCGTCGTCAGCAGCAGGTATTATATGCGCAGGGAAATGATGAATTTCTATGGATATGCCACTGCAGACGATACTTGCATGTTCTAGTACACTTTGCAATTCCCTAATATTACCAGGCCAATCATAGGCTTGGAGAAACCTTACTACGTGGGGAGACAGAATCAACTCATGCCCCACTTCTTGAGAGAATTTACGCAGAAATGTTTTGGACAGTTCTAATATGTCATCTTTCCGCTCTCGTAGTGGGGTTAGGTTGAGAGGAACGATATTTAACCGATAATACAGGTCGCGCCGAAAGGAACCTTTTTCGATCATACTTACTAAATCCCTATTAGTGGCAGCGATAACTCGTATATTAACTTTGACAGTCTTCGTACCACCAACACGTTCAAACTCCTTTTCTTGCAGCACACGTAACAGTTTAGCCTGCATAGTAAGGCTCATGTCACCTATTTCGTCCAGAAAAATTGTACCGCTATGCGCCAGTTCGAACCTACCAAGTTTTCCTCCCTTTTTTGCACCTGTAAAAGCCCCATCTTCATAGCCAAAGAGTTCACTTTCTATCAAGTCCTCTGGTATCGCAGCACAATTCACTTTAATCATGGGCTTATCTTTACGACGGCTACAATTATGTACAGCTCTAGCCAAAACCTCTTTGCCAACGCCACTTTCACCGAGAATCAACACAGTACTATCTGTTCGAGCGACTTTGGCTGCTAACACTAAAGTTTCCTTCAAACGACTGTTCTGTCCCACATATTCTTTGAAGGACTTAGGCAGGTTCTGCCATTGCTCTAACTGCTCCTTCAAATAGTCTGCTACACCCTTGGTCTGCTGTAACTCGCGATTTAGTTCTACAACTTCAGTAATATTTTTAAAGATTGATACGGCTCCGATGATGTTTTTTCCATTATAAAGTGGAAAAGAACTCCCTACTACATCAATTTTTAGAGAATCTAAATAATCTCCGCCTCGACTACCCTTTCCTGTACGGAGCACATTAATAGTCGCCGAATTGGGTTCGATGATGTCTAGTCTTCTGCCCAAAACTTTGGCAACGGGTACTCCTAGAATCCTTGCGTAGGCGTCGTTGGCGTAAACAATGGTAGTATCCGAATCAATAACAAGTACAACATCATGGATATTATCCAAGATCTCAAATAAGAGTTCACGATTCCATTGCGGAATAATACTAGTTGTGACAGCGTGAGCCCCTGCACTCATGTTTATCCCTCATTTTTTTGTATCTTATGTAAACAGTATACGGGACATATGTATTGAAGTAAAGATAGTTGACATAATATTCAATTAATTCCTAATAATATATAAATTTTGCGGACATGCACTTCATTAAATGCCTCTCTCAAGACATCGCCTTCAAGTACAATTGCTCAAAGTCTTTGATAGTCGTCTGTTGAGGGTTAATTCGGTTAAGACCACTCTTCACTGCATCCACAGCCATCTGGGGTTAACAATACTTTATTTATTCCCCTTGCCAATCGATCATCAGTCGAGACAATAGCATGATAACCCCTCAAGTATATGCCTTGTACCTTCCATCGGGTTTGATAAATACTTTTCCCTCCTGCATAAAACGTTGTAGGTGTTTCACAAGCATAGTCTTTTCGAAATAACGGTAAACGCCTTGGGGTTCAGGATACAGACGAAAGATAATTCTCGAATCAAGTAGCTCTGCTAAAGTCTTGGGAACATGTAGATGCTGTAGGATTTGTTCGTCTCTTAGTTCAAGAACTTGTTACCATAAGCATGGTCGAGATGGAAATGAGTATTGATAATAACATCCACCTCGCCGTTTTGAAGTATAGCCTCCCTTCGACTGCGCCCAAATCCCGTATCCACGAGTACCGTTTGTGCACTATCGATCATCAACCCGTTGCTATATGGAAATTTCCCATCTTGCTCACCGGATAAAAAAAATATTTGACATTTATTTAGTAAATATCGAATTACTCATTCGTTATACTTCCTGTTCTTTACCACAATAAAAACTCGGCCAATCAGGCGTCCCGGTCACTCCTCACCTGCGGCCTGAATTATTGGAGCTTGGGGCGTTCCGCATCGAATATTAACGACACGTTCGAACGCGACCAGGCAATATATGCTTTCTAATGTGCATCCGTAGACTATTTACTGAATCGATTAATCCTTAGAGTCATCTTTTCCAACCCTGCGGTGCTCTACAGTCAATTAAGTCGTGGATGCTATTCGACCCTAGATTTGAAGAGATCTAGAAGGGCCGTTATGGGTATTTCCGGCCCTTACTGATCTTAGGAATCTGCTTCTGTTTCTGTCCTTTGACGGTCTTTGAACTTCTACTTACTTGTTTGCTGGATTGGCTGGGTTCTTAATCGCGAACGGCTTAGTGTATTTCCCGTCTACTACCATAATTCCTGTGGCATCCACCATCGAACCGCCCTTGCTGTCGACTCCAGGAAGGGGAACAACCAGGCTTGGATCATTAAAGGGAGTGACTGCTTTTATTCCCTCAAATATCTTTGTAGCATCGGTAACATTTCCAGCTTTTTCGATTCCTTTTGCTAACAACATCATATATTCATAGTTCCAAGCCGACTCCCAAGCTGGTACTTTTCCGTTGTATTTTGCTTTGAACCGCTCCACGAACGGCGTTGCTCCTGGACTGTCGTATAGGTAGACAGGTACTACACCCACTACTCCGTTCAAATCTGACAAAGGTACAGTTTGCGCCATTTGTTCAACCTTTGCTTGGTCCATGACCACAAATCCACCATTGAAGCCGAGTTGTCGGGCTTGTTTGATCACCAGGGCAGTCGGTTGGGATGGACCTCCCACAAACAAAACATCTGGTTTTGCTGCTAGGGCTTTGCTTAGATAGGTATTGAAGTCCGCTTCTTTGTTATAATCCACCGGGGTATTCGAGACAACAGTACCGCCCAGTTTTTCCCAAGCCGGAATAAATACTGCGCTCCAGTCCTTACCGTATTGGCTTGTTGTAGGTACGAGCGCTACTTTCTTACCATACTTCTCCATAACACGTTTGGAGAATTCCTCGGGATAAAGGTTGTACGGAGGGGGAATCCGGAGGGTCAACTTATTACCTGTTTCGGTTATCTTCGGCTCACTTGTGTAGGCCATCATCAAAAATCCATCGGTTTCGTTGAATTGTTGAAGGGCGAAGGCGCCACCACTATGAGGAATAAAAATTACAGGAGCATTGTGCTCTGCCTTTAGTCTACGCGCATTCGTTGCAGCTTTATCCGGCAGGTACTGGTCATCTAGTTTCACAAAGTTGATTTTATACTTTTGACCGTTGACCATGAGTCCTTTAGCATTAATCTCATCGACGGCCATATCTAATCCATCGGTTACATCTTTGCCATATAAAGCGCCTCCACCACTCAAAGGTCCGGTATAACCAATGTTTATAGATTTGACCTCAGTACTCGCCGCAGCTGCAGGTTCGGAAGGACTTGCAGTAGGTTTCGTACCGCAACCTGAGACCACCAGAATAAGGATTAAAGCAAGCACTAGCCATAAATTTTTCTCTCGTTTCACTTTTTATATGCACCTCTTTCTATTTCATTAACTCTTCTCCAACCGATCTCTACGGTCATCCAACATTTGCTATACTCATTCCCCCTTTCTAGCAATTGCTAAATCTCATTCTGCATTTCTACGTGTATTGGTTAAGAGTGATTTTCAAAATAATATATTCATTATTTTGAAAATTCTAATTAAAAAGATTGCAAGAACCATGCCAGACTATATTTCTGCCCAAGGACGTTGTACAACCCGATAGTGTTTAAATTGCATACACAATGTTCTATGCAGTGTTTACTTTGTATATCATCTTAATTTTACAATAACGTAGTTTAGGCTTAGCCATGCCAAGGAATAGTTCCTACTTTGAAAAAGACTATATTCAAACTTTGTTGTGCATCAGGCCTATGCGAAAATAAAAAACCCTCTAAACTGTTAGACCAGTTTTGAGAGTTCTTATCCTAAATTGAGTGATTTAGCGATGTTTGAAATTAGCCTTCCTTTTTTCTATAAAAGCTGCTACTCCTTCTCTAATATCCTCGGTCTGAAACACTTTAGCGAAGAGTTTTGCCTCAAGGCTTAATCCCTCCTCCAGGGATAACTGGGTTCCTTTGTCTACAGCCTCTTTAATAAGACTAAGCGCAGGTAGCGAGCGCTGGGCAATGGTTTGAGCCATTTTTATAGCAGCGGGGAGTGCTTCCCCCTTGGAGACAACTTGATTTACCAAGCCTATTTCCTTGGCCATCAGGGCAGTAATAGGATCCCCAGTAAACATTAGTTCCTTAGCTTTCGCCTCACCGACCAGACGGGGCAATCGTTGTGTACCACCACCGCCCGGGAAGAGTCCCAGTTTGATTTCCGGAAATCCTAACAAGGCTTGTTCTTCAGCGATTCTAATATCACAAAGCATAGCCAGCTCGCATCCACCGCCAAATGCCAAACCATTTATTGCTGCAATGGTGGGCTTTTTGAGGAAATCAAACTTATTGAAGATTGCATGACCCTTTAAAGAACTAACCAGCATTTCTTCCTCAGTAAGCTTCATGGAATCAGGAAATTCTTTGATGTCCGCTCCCGCCATAAAGGCCCGTTCTCCGCTCCCCGTGACTATGGCAACCACTATCTCAGAATCTTCTTCAATATCATCACATACTCCATCTAGTTGGCGGACAACTTCCTGACTTAAGACATTCATTGGTCCGTTCTCGATCGTGATAATCGCTATACCGTTTTCTTTATTTAATTTTACTAAAATTTGTTCATCCATTATATATAATCTTCCCCTCTCCCATTATAACCATGGAAACTTGATTAGAGTTGAATTGTTATGAGGGCGAGGCCCGATAACACTCTCTCTTCTTTGTGGTTCAACGCCTCTAAATCGCAAACTAAGGTGTTTTCCGAGCGCTCTCTGATATATCCTGAGCACTTTATCGTATCGCCCGGGCGGACCATATGTTCGAACCTCACATTAAATTTACTAAGTTCTCCCTCTTTTCCCATCCAATCAGTAAGCATAGCCGCCATTTGAGCCATAGTTAGCATACCATGCGCAATTACTCCTCCCAGACCCGCAAGGCGTGCATAGTTGTCATCCAGGTGAATGGGATTAAAATCCCCCGAAGCCTCGGCGTACTGACGAATTTGGATGTCATTCGGAACCCATTTTCGCACAGGCAGTCGATCGGAGACCTCGTACTGTACCAACCTTTTCATACATTTTCCCCCTTTTCTGGGGCAATTAAGGTTGAACTACTGGAAAAGACTAATTCGCCCATCAAATCATACCCGGTGGTCTCGAGTACCATAAACGTCATATTTCCCAGTTTACCCACGCGTTCATAAACATCGTTAATGCGCCGTTTATAGGTAACACTGTCTCCTAGATAAAGTTGCCGATAATAGGTAAATTTCTGTTCTCCGTGGATCAAGCCGATAATCGGCAATTCTAGCCCAGCAATGTTTGCCTGCATTAACGTTCCCACAAAGGTCGGAGGCACTCGTTCATCAAACGGAATACCCGTTGCCTCAGCAAACCTTTGCACGACCTCGGGCCTTATCTTCAAGAGGACTGGTTCACTCTCTAGGCCAATTAATTCTTTCCCAATCATAAGCCACCGCCTTCCTCTTCAAGCAGATCAATCTGACCTATTCACTTCCTAGCTTCTGTTTAAGTTCTGCGAGTTTCGTCTGGGCTACTTCTAAGCAAGGATCTAGAACATTAGCCATCATGTACTCATTAAAAGCTTGATGCAGTTCTCCTGCACGTTCCTTGAGCATACCCTCGCCTAGATGCCTCATAGCTAGGCCTTCATGATCCATATCATCCTCGTT
>CAKMJS010000046.1 GCA_927405585.1 uncultured Desulfosporosinus sp. | reverse complement strand
GGACGCAGAGTCACACGAGCGCGACGTCTTTACGAAAGCAGTTCAGCAAACTCCGTGAAAGCGACCCCATATACGGGGCTGAGCACAGGACGTGCGAAGCCGGCAACTGAGCCAAGGATGGCGAATTTGCCGGGAACCCCGCTCCCCCTTTAGGAGCTTACACGGCTAGTTTGCTCTGCGTCGTAAGCACTGAGCGTCGTGTGACATAAGTCCCTCATACGAGTCCCCTCTTTTTGCCCTTCTTACCCTTCTTACCCAGCCCTAGCATTCCCATACCACCGCCACCTGAACTGGTAAACTGCTTCATCATTTTTTGCATCTGTTCAAATTGTTTCAGAAGACGTCCAACGTCTTGAACAGTAGTACCGCTTCCCTTAGCTATCCTTTTTTTACGAGAATCTTTGATAACCATTGGTTTACGGCGTTCTTCTGCCGTCATGGAGCGAATGATGGCCTCTATATGAGAAGTATCTTTTTCGTCAATCTGCACATCTTTTAATTGCTTACCCATACCACCGGGGAGCATTTCAAGTATTGAGGAAAGCGGGCCCATTTTTTTCATCTGTTGCATTTGATCCAAGAAATCATCGAGAGTGAATTCCTGTTTGCGTAGCTTTTGTTCCATTTCTTTCGCTTTTTTCTCATCGAAAGACTCTTGCGCTTTCTCGATCAGAGTCAGAACATCGCCCATCCCCAAGATTCGTGAAGCCATACGGTCGGGATGAAAGGGTTCCAAGGCATCCATTTTCTCCCCAGTCCCAGCAAACTTTATGGTACACCCTGTCACTGCTTTGATGGAAAGTGCAGCTCCACCACGTGTGTCCCCGTCTAGCTTTGTGAGGATAACGCCATCAAGTCCTAAATCGCTATGAAACGACTCTGCAACATTAACTGCGTCTTGACCTGTCATTGCATCAACAACTAATAAAATCTCATGAGGTTTTACTTCGGATTTAATGTTCCTAAGTTCCGTCATCAGTTCTTCGTTGATATGCAAGCGTCCTGCTGTATCAAGGATGACAACATCTTGTCCATTCGAATTAGCATGCTTGATGCTCGCCTTGGCAATACTTACCGGATCCTCTTGCCCCATTGAAAACACAGGCACTTTCAGTTGCTCGCCCAAGACCTGCAATTGCTTTATCGCAGCAGGACGGTAAATGTCGCACGCCACCAACAACGGCTGCTTACCTTGTTTTTTTAGCATATTGGCTAATTTTGCTGCATGGGTCGTTTTTCCAGCCCCTTGAAGGCCCAGTAACAGTATCACAGTTGGCGGTTTTGAGGAAATGACAATTTTACCAGTTGCACCGCCCATGAGTTCTATCATTTCTTCATGAACAATCTTTATAACATGCTGTGCCGGCGAAAGGGATTCTAAGACTTCCTGTCCTATCGAACGTTCCTTAACCTTGGCCACAAATTCCTTGACTACTTTAAAATTGACATCCGCCTCCAACAAAGCGACGCGAACCTCACGCATTGCCTCGTTAACATCGGTTTCCTTTAGCCGTCCTTTTCCTTTGAGTCGCTTAAATGTTTCTTGGAGTTTGTCGCTTAGTCCTTGAAACATGACTGTCCCCGCTTTCGATTTGATCCTATTTCAGGAATTCCACTCCTAAATGTGGAAGTCCGTGTCTTACTTTGTACATAGACCTCTGTGCGTTACGCTAACTTCTGGCTTCTGTCATTGAGCTCCGTTATCACACTGTCGAGATATTGATGAAAACATCTTCCACCATGGTGCGTATCTGCTGATGACATTCCCATGCTGTTCGGCTGGAATAATCTTGCTCGTTTAAGTTGTGTAACAATGCTTGGACTTCCATCAATTTCTTACGTTCGTCCCAGAACCTCTGAACTAGCCCTAATTTGTCCTCGTAATCAGCCAGGATACGTTCAGTTCGTTTGAGCAAATCATGAATTGCCTGACGACTGATATGTTCTAACTCAGCAATTTCGGCTAGAGAAAGATCCTGTTGATAATGTAGATCCCAAACATTTCGCTGTTTTTCTGTCAGCAGAGGTCCGTAGAAATCAGCTAAAAGAGCCATTTTGGCGAGTTTCTCCATTTCAAACCCCCTGTAAAGTATTTTTACTTTACAGTCGAATATTAGACTATCTTTCAAAGTTTGTCAAGACTGAGTTTTTTGGGAAATACATAGCTTATCCTTATGTATTTCTAGGTTAACTGGATTAACCAATTAACTCAGCCGAAATCCGCTTAGCACGAGTTTCAGCTTCTTGACATACCTTACTAACCTCCATGGTCAAAAGTTTTCGTTCTTCCATGAGAAATTTCCCATCGACCATCACCGTGCGTACATCCCCGGCATGGGCAACATAGACCAGATGGGCTGGGATGGAAAAACGGGGATAGAAATGGGGTTGATCCATGTCTATTGAGATTATATCTGCTTTAAAGCCTGGTGCTAACATCCCGACATCTTCAAGACCGAGAGTTTTAGCTCCACCAACTGTTGCCATTTCTAATACTTCATAAGCAGGGAGTACAGTCGAATCTACACGCAACTTCTGCTGAAATGCTGCTGAGCGCATCTCACCAAAAAGATCAAGGTTGTTATTACTTGACGCGCCGTCCGTTCCGAGCCCTATCACGACGCCTTTGGCGAGTAGCTCAGTTATTGGAGCAGTTCCACTGCTTAGTTTCATGTTACTTTCAGCATTATGGGCGACACAGACATGCTTACTAGCGAGGATTTCCATATCTTCGGGTGTCAAGTGAACACAATGCGCTGCGACTACATGCCCTCCGAAAAGCCCAAGCTCATTCAGCCACTGAACTGGAGTTTTTCCATATTGTTCTTGAAGGATCTTAATCTCATCTATAGTCTCTGCCACATGAATATGAATTCCCACACCCAGTCGATCTGCTTCAACTTTCACACTTTGAAGAAACTCCCTAGAGCATGTGTAAGGAGCATGTGGCCCAAACATAATGCTTAATCGCCCATTACCAGCTCCGTGATAACGCTGAACTAAGTCAATATTCTCTTCGAAAGCCCGCTTGCCGTTCGGACCATTCCCAATAAGTCCTCGCGAAAGGACAGCGCGAGTCCCTGCCATAAGTACCGCTTCCGCGACTTGATCCATTGACGCATACATATCAAGCATAGTGGTCGTTCCGGAGCGAATCATTTCACAAAGGGCTAAGGACGTTCCCCAATAAATGTCCTCTTCTGTCAATTTATCTTCGAATGGCCACACTTTCTCATGGAGCCAAGGCATGAGTGGCAGATCGTCTGCATAGCTACGAAGTAACGTCATGGCAGCGTGGGTGTGAGTGTTAATTAAACCCGGCATAACCACGTCATTAGGCAATTCTAAAATACGGTCAGGAACAAACCCTACTGGAACAGAGCCCTTTATCCCTACCGATACAATTCGATCATTTTCAATTGCAATTTCCCCTTGGGGATAAAACTCATCTGGTCCGGTCATGGGTAATACCATTGCCCGAATTAGAGTATTCGACATAATCTCCATCTCCTAACACCTGTTGTCAAGGTTCCGCAATTTCAGGGAGAAAGCTCGATAAATTTAGGAGCGCACCATTAATTTAAGGAGGTTGACTGAATACGGATGAGTCACAATCCCTTTTTCTGTAATAATCCCAGTGATATATTTCGCAGGGGTTACATCAAACGCTGGATTATAAACATTGACCTCGGTAGGTGCAATTTGAACCCCAAAGCACTCTCTCATTTCCTTATCAGGACGGTGTTCAATCGGTATTTCTTGGCCATTTGGTACTTTTAAATCAATGGTCGAGGTTGGAGCAGCGATATAGAAAGGTATGCTATGAGCATTCGCTAAGACCGCTAAGGAGTAAGTCCCGATTTTGTTGGCTGTATCTCCGTTGGCCGCGATTCGATCCGCTCCAACAATCACAAGGTCGATTTTACCTTGTTGCATTAAATAACCTGCCATATTATCTGCAATCAGCGTTACAGGAATATTGTCTCTCATAAGTTCCATAGTTGTGAGACGTGCTCCCTGCAAAAATGGTCGTGTTTCACCCGCAAAAACGTGAATTCCCTTACCTGCTGTGTGAGCAGCACGAATAACACCTAGAGCGGTACCATACTCCACGGTAGCTAAGGCACCCGCGTTACAATGGGTTAGAATATTTGCCTTTTCAGGGACAATCTCATTTCCATGCTCCCCAATCAGACGATTCATTCGGCGGTCATCCTCGGCAATACGACTGGCTTCCTCAATTAAAATCTGCCTCACATCATCTAAATCATCGACATCCCAGCATTCGCGTAAGCGATCTTCCATGCGCCGAAGTGCCCAAAATAAATTAACCGCGGTGGGTCTGGTTTCCTCAAGTCTAGCTTGTACCACTTCCATGAAACTGGATAAACCGTCTCGATCTCCCTGGTACTGATTTGCTCCTAACGCAAAGCCATAAGCAGCTGCTGCCCCAATCGCTGGCGCACCCCTTACCTCCATGTTTTCGATTGCGTCCGCCACATCCGTGTAAGACACGGCATCCCGATATACGATCTCTGCTGGAAGTTTGGTTTGATTTAATATTCGCAAGGCATTTCCTAGCCATTCAAGTGACTTCAAACGTCCCACCGCCTTTCTAAAACTTACCAACTTCTACATTAGCCGAAGCACACAGGCATTTCTGACCAGGTATCCCTAACTCCATTGTCGCTTGAATGAGCTGTGCGGCCTTTAAGCCTAGCTCCTTCAAACTCTCCATTACTTCGGCATGGCTTAACGGATGGTTAGCAATGCCAGCTGCTTCGTTCGTGACCATCCCTATGGAGGCGTAGCACATCCCAAGTTCTCGGGCCAAAACAACTTCTGGAACGCTCGTCATCCCTACAAGGTCAGCCCCAAGGTGCTGAAACATCCGAATCTCTGCAGGGGTTTCAAAACGCGGACCTTCTGTACAAACATAACATGCCCCATTCTTCAATACAAACCCAAGCTGTTCTGAAGCGACCATAATAACCTGCCGCACAACGGAGCAATAGGGTTCTGTCATATCCACATGAAGTACACCTTGTTGCCCACCTTCGTAAAATGTCGACTGGCGACTTTTAGTAAAATCAAGAAACTGATCTAGGAGCACCATCTCACCTAAGCGAAATTTTGAGGACAAAGTACCCACAGCCGCTGTGGCAATAATTTTTTGTACTCCTAGTTTCCATAACGCCCAGATATTAGCCTTGTAATTCACGAGGTGGGGAGGTATGGCATGATCTCGTCCATGTCTACTCATAAAAACAACTTCGCCATTCCCGAGCTTACCTATAACAGGTTCAACCGTTCCGTATGGGGTTTCCACTGTTATTCTGCTCTGTTCGGTCAGTGAAAAATGCTCTACTCCGGTCCCCCCGATTATTGCATATTGTATCAGAATTTCTCCTCCTCGTCAGGCCTGTTAAAAAGTGCTGCTGCGAAATCCTTAGGCACAAACGGGCGTAAGTCTTCGATTCCCTCACCAATCCCAATCCATTTCACAGGAATCCTAGTTTCTCCTCGTATTCCCAACACGACGCCACCTTTGGCTGTCCCATCCAGCTTCGTTAAGACGATTCCGGTTACTCCGGCCACTTCTTGAAATAGTTTGGCTTGTTGAAGGGCGTTTTGTCCAGTTGTGGCATCTAATACGAGTAACACTTCGTGAGGTGCCCCGGGAATTTCGCGTTCTATGACCCGCTTGACCTTACGTAATTCTTCCATAAGGTTCACTTTATTATGGAGTCGGCCAGCGGTGTCTACAATTACAACGTCTATGCCACGGGACTTTGCAGCTTGTACTGCATCGTATGCTACAGCAGCTGGATCTGCACCTTCTCGTTGTTTAATAACCTCTATTTGGGATCGTTCTCCCCAAATTTCAAGTTGATCAATAGCCGCGGCCCGAAAGGTATCCCCTGCAGCCATAATAACCCGTTTCCCATCCTTTTTCAACCGATTTGCAAGCTTCCCTATCGATGTTGTCTTGCCAACTCCGTTGACCCCAACCACAAGAATAACGCTAGGACCTTGCACCGCGAAGTTAAGCGTTTCCTCTTCGCCTAATAACTCCGCAATCAATTCTTGAAGGACCTGGGTAAGCTCACTTGGTTCCGACAGTTTGCGCAGTTTCACTTCTTTGCGTAACTTCTCAACCAACTCAAGGGAGGTATTGACACCAACGTCTGAACGAATCAAGACTTCTTCCAATTCGTCATATAAATCGTCATCGATCTTTTTGCGGCCTGTGAAAACCTCTTCAATTTTCCCCACCAAATTTTCACGAGTTTTGCTAAGACCTTCTTTTAGCTTTGAGAAAAATCCTGCCACTATTTTACATCCTCTCCAAATCATGGTCATGCATCTACTCTTAGAATATCATAATGCATCACGGATTGCACATTTTTACCTGTTCCAAATCCTGACCATTAAGCTCGGGACTCTATGTAACAAAAGGTCACTTCTTATCGAAGCAAGATAACAGATTCCTTGAAACGACCCCAGACACAAGACGGTGCACATGAAATGTGCCGTCTCTCGGATGGGTCCCCCTTCATCGTTTCCCGTCTCAAGCCCGGAAACAGGATGCAAGTAAGGGATGCAAGCAAGAACCGTCCCCGCTCCCTCGCTAGATTCCTTGAAACCACCCCAGACACAAGACGGTGCACATGAAATGTGCCGTCTCCCGGATGGGTCCCTCTTCATCGTTTCCCGTCTCATGCCCGGAAACAGGATGCAAGTAAGGGATGCAAGCAAGAACCGTCCCCTCTCCCGCCAAGAACCGTCCCTTCTCCCGCGCGCGCCCTTCTCCGTTCCCCGTCCTAAGCCCGGGACGCAGAGTCACACGAGCGCGACGTCTTTACGAAAGCAGTTCAGCAAACTCCGTGAAAGCGACCCCATATACGGGGCTGAGCACAGGACGTGCGAAGCCGGCAACTGAGCCAAGGATGGCGAATTTGCCGGGAACCCCG
>CAKMJS010000045.1 GCA_927405585.1 uncultured Desulfosporosinus sp. | reverse complement strand
TGTTAACTCATTTGCAAAAGTTATGGAAATTCAAATCCTGATCGCCTTGATTAATTCAGTTTTATCTGCTTTTATCTTGAATATATTGGGGTTTAATCAAGTGATTGGTCTAGGCTTTATGATCTTTATCTTGGGTTTAATTCCTGTAGCCGGAGTTATTATTTCATTGATCCCTTTATCGATCATAGCCTTCAAATTAGGTGGAGTCGTTAAGATACTCTATGTGTTAGGTATGATAACCTTTTTACACGCCATTGAAGCCTATTTTTTGAATCCTAAACTTATGTCCATGAGAACAAAGCTACCTGTCTTTTTCACGTTAGTGGTATTACTTGTTGCAGAACATTTTTTGGGAATATGGGGATTATTGTTCGGAATTCCACTTTTCCTCTTCTTTCTAGATATTGTTGAAGTCGAAGAATGCGATTAGAATAGCTAGAGTTACTTTTCTCGGTACGAGATCAAATTGACAGGAACGGACAGGAAGCAAAGCTTATAGTCCGTTCCTTTTACAATGACAGAAAGAGAAGAAAAGATAATTGAGTTTCTCACTAGAAGAGAGAATTATAACGGGAATACTAAAGGTTTTTGCTAAGATTTGCCGAATTAGGTATTGTTAACTGGTTCAAAGATTTGTGGGGGTAGAGATGTGACAAAATTTGAAGCTTACCAGCTGATAGTTGCAGAGATTCAGCAGTTTTTCAATGATGATGTAGCCATTACACTGTTCGATACGGAGAAGATTGTTGCTTATTACCCAGGTAAGACGATTGATACTAAAGCTAAGCTTGGGAACTTACCTACGCCAGGCTCAAATGTCATGGAAGCTCTCAGGAGAGAGAAACGTGTTGTGAGACGTGTATCCAAAGAACTTTTTGGAATTCCCTTTGTCGGTATAGCTTTGCCCATTTTCGAAGAGTCTAAAATTGCTGGTTGTCTTGCCATCGCGTGTTCCGTTGAACATTATGAAAACCTTTTCTTAACGGGTAAGGACATTCTGGAGGCTGTAGTAACGATTTCTTCCTCAGCTCTCAACCTCTCAGGTGCAACTGAAGAACTAGCTGCCACAATTCGGAGTATGGACGATGAGACTGAACACGTTAGCAATGAGATGAATATAACCAACCAATTAACACAACAAATCAAGAAAATCTCCAAACAGAGTAACATTTTGGGGATTAATGCAGCTATTGAAGCTTCTCGGGCAGGTGAACATGGACGGGGGTTTGCCATTGTATCGGATGAAGTCAGGAGGCTTGCATCAGATACTGATGCTACCACGAAAGCGATTGACAGTAATATTCAGGAGGTTAAATCCTCCGTGGGACTTTTGATCGAGGCGATTAAGCAACTGACAGCAGTAACCGAAAGTCATGCCCATGACGTATCAGAAATCGCTCAAAGTTTAGCTAGGATTGAGAGTATGGCGAAGAAACTTGTGGAAATAGGACAAAGGTAAATGGCTATAGGGAGGCCTAAAAGGAACGGACTAATAGCTTTGCTTTTGTCCGTTCCTTTTAAATGTGCAAGAAAGTGAAATATTGACATTTATTTTAGAGAATAGAAGGAAAATGATAGATTTTGACGAATTGCCGGAATATAGGGAAAAGTGGAAAAAATCCTTTTATATTGAATAAAATATTATTTTAGGATTGGAGATGGAATTATTCTGTAATACGTTTTAAAGAAAGACTGTATAGGAAGGGAATATTAGAATGGACTACAATTTTCAAGAGATCTTTGATTTGCAAGAAATTCAAAAACTTCAAGATCTATTTTCTGCTGCTACGGGTGTAGCATCAATCATTACTGACCCGTATGGAGCACCAATAACTAGCCCAAGTGGCTTCAGCAGTTTATGTAAGATAATTAGAAAAACTGAGATAGGTCTAAGAAATTGCATGAAATCAGACTGTAATATTGGAAGTCCCAAAAACGATGGGCCCAAAATCCAACGATGCTTAAGCGGTGGACTGATTGATGGTGGTGCCAGTATTATTGTCGCCGATAAGCATATCGCTAATTGGTTAGTTGGACAAGTTCTTGATGAAGATTATGAAATGGAAGATTTGTTACCATACGCAGATGTTATTGGAATAAAACGGGATGTTTATAAATCTGAATTAATGAAGGTAAAACGCATGTCCGCGTTACAATTTGAGAATGTATGTAACTTTTTATTTATTAATGCTCAACAACTCTCAAAGTATGCAATTAAGAATATTTCTCTCACTTATGAAATCAATGAAAGAAGCATACAACTTGAGGAAAGTAATTGTGAGCTTGAAGAAACCAATGCTGTGCTGGAAGAAGAAATTCATGAACGTCAAAAAGTCGAAGAAGAAATTAGGAAACTTAATGACGAGCTTGAAAAAAGTGTTGTGAAAAGAACCACACAACTTGAAGAGAGTAATAGTGAGCTTCAAGAAACAAATACAGTGCTTGAGAAAGAAATTCGCGAACGTCAAAAAGTCGAAGAAGAAATTAAAATGTTAAATGTTTTCCTTGATCAGTCCAACACGTTGCTCTCATCAATTCTTGAAAGCTCACCGGAAGTTATTGTCTTTACTTTAGATAGTCATTACTGTTACCTCGCATTTAATAGACGACACAAAGAAACAATGCATAAAATTTGGGGAAAAGAAATTGAAATTGGCATGAACATGCTTGAAGTGATCGGGGATCATGCGGATTATCACAAAGCCAAGCATAACTTTGACAGAGTTTTAACTGGCGAGAGTTTTACCCTGATCGAGGAATATGGCGATGAAAAGTATTCACGTTTCTTTTGGCAAGACTATTGGTCTCCAATATATTCTAAAGAGGATAAAGTAATCGGCATAGCTTGCTTTGTACTAAATATTACTGAACAAAAACGTGTTGAGGAAGTTTTAAAGGAAAGGGACCGTTTATTGAGGAAATCCCAAAAAGCGGCTCATATTGGATGTTATGTGACTGACTTGGAAACCAAAGTATGGGAAGGATCGCAAGAACTTAACGATATTTTTGATATTGATGATACTTATCCGCATACCGTAGATGGGTGGATTGAGATTGTTCATCCGGAATGGCGAACAAAGCTTAGCGATTATCGTAGTCGGGTAGAAAACGAAAAAGTACGCTTCGATTATGAATATAAAATAACCCGCATCAATGACGGTCAGGAACGATGGGTGCATGAGCTTGGAGAACTCGAATTGAATAATCAATTGATTGCTGTCCGTCTTACTGGTACGATTCAGGATATTACTGAACGAAAAAAAGCAGAGGAAGAAATTCTTTGTGCTAAAGAACATGCTGAAGCAGCAAACGCCGCTAAAAGTCAATTCCTAGCGAATATGTCCCATGAGATAAGAACTCCTATGAATGGAATTATTGGTATGACAGATTTGATTTTGATGACAGAGTTGAAGGACGAACAAAGGGAGTATTTATCGGTCTTAAAGGCATCAACTTTAGCACTCTTGAGAGTCCTCAATGATATCTTAGACTATTCAAAAATTGAAGCTGGAAAAGTTTCTTTAGAAAAATCGCCATTTGATCCTCAAATTACCCTTAATGAAGTGATCGATTTGTTTGATATCGGTGCAAAGCAAAAAGGTCTTCGCCTAAGAATGGACTTTGATCGAAGGATCCCCAAGATACTCATCGGTGATTCTGTCAGATTGAGACAAGTGCTTTCTAATTTACTAGGTAACGGTATTAAATTTACTGCTAACGGTGAGATAAAGATCCAGGTCATTCTTGATCATCAGAGTGATCATGAAATCAGATTAAGGTTTATTGTAATAGATACAGGAATTGGTATAGCTAAAGATAAAATTAGTAAGTTATTCCAACGATTTAGCCAAGTCGATGACTCCAACACCCGACAATTTGGGGGGACAGGACTTGGCTTGGCAATTTCTAAGAATTTAGTTGAATTGATGGGTGGAGAGCTTGGAGTAGAGAGTCAAACAGAGGTAGGCAGTAGCTTCTTTTTCTCAGCTGTCTTTGGATTGCAAGAAATGAATGCGAATCTACCCCTGATAGAGATGCATTTTCCCGATTGCGAGCCTGCTCAACGTAAAATTTTAGAGCGCAAAAGGGTTTTACTGGCCGAAGATGATCTTGTTAGCAGGAAGATGGTAGCTATTATTTTAGAAAAGAATGGTTTCGAAGTGATTGCAGTTGAGAACGGAAAAGATGCGATCTCGGCTTTTGAGAAGGAAAAATTTCATTTAATTTTGATGGATATTAATATGCCTTATTTAGATGGTTACTCAGCAACGGCCATCATTCGCTTAAAGGAGAAGGGTCTAATGTATCAAACTCCAATTATCGCGATGACTGCTTATGCCCTTAAGGGAGATCGTGAGAAATGTTTAGAGTCAGGTATGAATGATTATCTAACTAAACCGGTTGATTTCAAGCAGGTTTTAGAAAAAGTTCAGAAATATGTAAAGAGTTAAACAACCAAGGTAAGCAATGAGTTAATCGGAGGTTGAATAATCAATGTGTGTGTACTAAGAATTACTTGGCAATTTGCTTAAGGGATAGAGAGCTACTCGAAGTGCTAAGGAGAAGGACGTTGGGGGTGTCGGATTGAATTTTTTAAATAAGATTTCTAAGCAATTTGTGGTCAAAGATACCGGTATTGGAATACCTCTAGGTAAAATCGAGGATATATTCGAGAAATTTACTCAGGCGGATAGTTCGACCACTAAAAACTATGGCGGGACTGGCTTGGGTTTAGCAATCTCTAAGAGTCTCGTGGAGATCATGGGTGGATGATCAGAATAAAGATTCAAGAAAATAGCGGCAGTAGCTTCATATTGGCAATTCCGTTTGAAATTAATAAACCTTTTCTGTTGGGCAGTTAAGGCTAATAAAATACTGAAACACTGCTTTGTCCAAAGGTATAAACTGGTTCAAATTTGAATCGGTTCATACCTTTTTAGTATTTAATGATTTTTCCTCTTACAGTTACATTAGTAACAATAAACTATGTGAAAAAATAATTCTCAATTTTTAATTTAATAGATCATTCATAAAGTTAAAATGTTGACCAAATATGTCGAATTAAGTCTATATCGTGCAGTAAAAGCTAATTATATGTTTATAAAGGTAATTACATGTAATAAAACAAAGCTAGTAATATGTGGAATAAAACATTATTATGTTAATAACAAAAGGCGAGTGAATGATCACTCTCTAATGGAGGAAGAATATTGTCAAAATTATTGCACACTAAAGAAAGCTTAATTTTATCGACAATTGAGGTAATTAGTAAACACGGTCTGCAGGGGTTAACGACTAGGGAGGTGGCGAAAAGGCAAGGTATCTCTGAATCAACCATTTTTAAGCATTATAAATCGAAGAACGAACTCATATTGGCGGTACTCGAATATTTCTCTCAGTATGATCAAGCGATTATTGAATCGATAGACTTGAAAAAGTTGAAACCCATTGAAGCTATTACTTTCTTTTTAGAAGCCTATGTCACATATTATGAAAATTATCCACAAATTACGGCAATTACCCTGTCCTATGAGGGCTTAATACATGAAGTTGAGCTATGTGATGTGGTCAAAGGAATTTTCACTAAACGTGTTAAGACGATTCAATCCTTAATTGAGGATGCTAAGCGTCTGAACGAAATTCCAATGGATGTCGATACGGAAGGTTTGGCTGATCTTATTATCGGGTTAGAAAGAGTAGTTGTCTTGAGATGGCGCTTTGACAACTATAGTTTTTCTTTAAAAGAGCATACTTTGTCAACCTTAAACATGCTATTAGATGGTTTGAAGATAAAGCGCGTGGGATAAATCGCCCATGGCGATAAGAGGAGTGGAGTTTAATGAAGAAATTACTTATTGTGGATGATGCTGCCTTCATGCGACTTTCTATTCGAAATATGATGAAGAATTACGAAATAGAGATCGTTGGAGAAGCTGCAAATGGAGCGATAGGAGTTTCAATGTATAAAGAGTTACGTCCTGATGTTGTGACGATGGATATTACGATGCCTGAAATGACTGGGATTGAAGCACTCAAGGCCATCAAGGCTTTTGATCCTCAAGCTAAAGTGATCATGGTCTCTGCAATGGGACAGGAAGGGATGGTGAAAGAGGCCATAATTAGTGGAGCAAAAACGTTTATCGTCAAACCTTTTAAAGAAGAATTCTTGTATCAAACAATTTGTAAAGTGTTAGGTATTTAAAGGTTATTTTAAGGCAGAAGGGGGTGAGTGAATTGTCAAACGAATATGTCCATGAACCTATGCTCGATCTCTTCATTTTTGAGTCGATGCAATTGATTGAGCAAATGGAACTCTTGATCATTGCAAATGAGAAGTCCAACTCTTATGCACCAGATGCCATCAACGAGATTTTTCGGATTATGCACACGATTAAGGGTTCCTCAGCAATGATGCTCTTTAACAATATATCAACACTGGCACATTCGATGGAAGACCTATTTTTTGTCTTGCGTGAGGACAAGCCCCAGAAGGTAGACTATGTAGAGTTATCAGATTTAATGCTAGAGGGTCTCGATTTCATCAAAGTGGAAATCCATAAAATCAGAAATGGAGATGAATCCGATGGCGATGCTTCTCAGTTAATTAAGAGTTTGCTAGTCTTACACACCACGATTAAAGGTCAGAATTCCAGCCATAACGATCAGAATATATCGAATCCAGTTGTTCCTCATGAAAATCGTACCCTTGAGAAGCAGCAATATTACATTAGTAAAGTAAGAACAGAAACGACCACGACGTCACTTAAGAACACCTTTCAAGCTACCCTTCGTTTTGAACAAGATTGTGGGATGGAGAACCTGCGAGCGTTTGGGGTGGTTAACGATTTAGGAGATCGTGTACAAGAGTATTACCATATACCTGAGGATTTAGATGATGAGGATAGTGCAAGAGTTATTTGTGAGCAAGGGTTTACCCTGTTTTTAGAATCGAATCGCTCCTTGGAAGAGATACATAGACTTCTGATGCAGACAATCTATTTAAAGAATCTACAATTAACCCAGGTGGATAATTGTGATCTATTCAATGACATTCACAAAGAACGAAAAATTTTGTTAGATGACAGCTTCGTGAAGGCTCCGAACTCTTCGGGTAGAGACCCAAAAGCCTACGAACCTGAAGAAAAAGAAAATCATTCTTCGGCAACCCAACAAAGTATTATTAGTGTCAGTGTAGCAAAGTTAGATCAGCTCATGGATTTAGTGGGAGAAATGGTGATCGCCGAAGCGATGGTAACCCAAAATCCTGATCTCAAAGGGATGGAACTTAATAACTTTGCTAAGGCTGCTCGACAACTAAGGAAAATTACCAGTGAACTACAAGATACTGTTATGTCTGTACGCATGGTGCCCTTAGCAGGTACGTTCCAAAAAATGAACCGCACACTTCGTGATATGTGTAAAAAACTCAACAAGGAAGTTCAGCTTCAGTTGATAGGTCAGGAGACTGAGGTTGATAAAAATATAATTGAACATATTTCAGATCCCTTAATGCATCTCATACGTAATTCAATTGATCATGGCATAGAAATCCCTTCTGAACGCGAAAGCAAAGGGAAACCTCGTATTGGAACGATTACCTTAGAAGCTAAAAATGCAGGAGGAGATGTCTTAATCATTATTCGTGATGATGGCGAAGGTTTTAATAAGGATATGATTTTGGCTAAAGCTCGTGAAAAAGGATTACTACAAGGACGAGAAGAGGATATCACGGATAAGGAGATCTATAACTTGGTCTTGTTGCCAGGATTTTCTACGAATGAGACGGTTACTGAATTTTCTGGGCGCGGTGTCGGGATGGATGTCGTTGTGAAGAATATTGAAGCTGTTGGAGGCGCGATAGCGGCAGATAGTGTGCCTAGAAAGGGTACGACCATCACGCTTAAAATCCCTTTGACCTTGGCAATCATCGACGGCATGAACATTAAGGTGGGGAATGCACGTTACACCATACCGACAACTGCGATAAAGGAATCCTTTAGACCTAAAATGACAGAGGTGATTGTCGATCCGGATAATAACGAAATGATGATGGTGAGGGGACAGTGTTTCCCCGTCCTGCGGTTACATGATATATATCATGTTAAAACGGATGTAACCCATTTTGAAGATGGAATTATTATCATGGTAGAACAAGATAACAAAACCCTTTGTATCTTTGCTGATGGATTAATCGGTCAGCAACAGGTCGTCGTGAAAGCCCTTCCAATGTACATACGAAACACTAAAAAAATTAGGGGCTTAGCAGGGTGTACGTTATTGGGGGATGGTAGCATAAGTCTCATTCTGGATATCGGGGGGTTGATCACCCAATCCGCGTAAGGGTTTCAATGATGTGCTAGTTCAACGATCCTTCAAAGAGAGTACAAGACCCACTGAAGTATGTTTTCAGTAGTGGAAGGAGTAAAAAGATGACAGATATTGTGGAGCAAGAGTTTCTAGATTTAATAGAAGACACTCAAAAAGGTAAATTTCTCACCTTTTGCATGGGTAATGAATTTTATGGAATCGAAATCAAATATGTCACTGAAATCATTGGATTACAGCCCATCACTGAAATCCCTGAAATGCCCGCATATATAAAGGGAATCATTAATTTGCGGGGTAAAATCATACCAGTCATGGATGTGCGTCTCCGGTTTAAAAAGCCTTATCGGGAATACAACGATCGCACTTGTATCGTGGTCATTGATATCCGAGAAGTTTCGATAGGACTAATTGTTGATAGTGTTTCCGAGGTGATATCCATCCCTGATGAAGAAATTGTAGCTCCTCCAAGCGTTGCAAAAGAAGGAAACAAATATATTAAAGGGATCGGTAAAGTAGGAACTAAGGTAAAACTTCTACTTGATTCTGACAAGCTATTAAACGATGAGGAAGTAGAAAACCTAGGAAGTATTTGAGTGGATAAAAGGAGGAAAGATTTATGAAGTGGTTTTTTAATATGAAAATTGGCACGAAATTAATTAGTTCCTTTGTACTTATTGCCATCTTAGCAGGTGTTGTGGGAATCGTCGGCATATTAAACCTGCAGAGCACCGCAAAAAATTTTGGTACCCTATTCAATGTCTATGGAATAGCAACGGCAGACGTTGGGGGGGTCGGCTTAGCCTTCCAAGAAGAACGGAGTATTATTAGAGATGTACTATTTCACAATGCCGATTATCAAAAGAGCCTAAACACAGTTAAAGAAAAAGACGCCTTCATTAACGCTGGATTACTCAAAATTGATCAAAATCTTCAGACCCAAGAGGAACATGATGTCCATCAAGCGCTGACAGACAATATTGTAAAATATCAGGAAAGTAATAGTGAGGTTTTTCGTTTAGTCGAGGCTAATCAGATAGATCAAGCAATCACTCAGTTCTATGGAGAGGGCACTGCCCCAACTATAGCGGTAGCGGCTGCAATTAATAAACTATTTCAGTTAAAAATCGAAGGCGGCTTGAGCAAATCGACAGTGTATGATTCGACAGCTACAAACGCGATTCGAGTGATGATAGCTGTTTTGGTCTTTGCTGTTCTTATCTCAATCGCTCTGGGAATATTTATTTCGAGGATCATCAGCAAACCAATTAAGCTCCTTGCAGAAGCTGCGGATAAGTTAGCTGTTGGGAATGTCGATGTCGATATTAATGTAAAAGAAAAAACTAAGGATGAGCTGGGGACCTTGATGGAAGCGTTTGGGAAAATGGTTGAAAACGTTCGTGATCAAGTGAATGCAACTGAGAAGATTGCTGGAGGGGATTTGTCGGTTACCGTTAAAGTGAAGTCAGATAAAGATATATTAGGTAAAAAGTTAGTGGAAATGTTGGAAACCCTAAAAGTCCTAGTTAACGATACGGATAAATTGGTTGTGGCAACCCAAGAAGGACGATTAGACACTCGAGGAGATGCCAAAGCCTTCGCAGGTGGTTGGGGAACGCTAGTCGGCGGCATTAATAACCTTATGAACACCTTAGTTGGGCATTTAGATGCCATGCCTGCTCCGGTAATGTTGATTGACAAGGATTTCAATATCAATTATATGAACAAGATTGGTGCAGACATATTGTCAAGTACTCAGAAGCAACTGATCGGGACGAAATGTTATGATAACTTTAAAACCTCGGATTGCAAAACACCAAATTGCGCATGTGCTATGTCAATGCAACAGGGTCAAAAAGTTAGCCGAGAAACGGATGCCCATCCCAATGGAATGAACCTAGACATCGCGTATACAGCCTTGCCATTAAAGGATGCTCATAACCAAATCATCGGGGCATTGGAACTCGTTGTAGACCAGACAGCCATTAAGAATGCTGCTAGAGTCGCTGATAAACAAGCGAACTATCAGGACTTTGAGACCTCAAAGCTACTTGCTAATATTGAGAATCTGGCTCAAGGTAAGTTACAGTGTCACGCTAAAGCTGAACCGACGGATCAAGATACTAAGGTTATTGGTGAAATGTTTGGCAATATCTATAATAGTTTTGAAGAAAGCCTAAATGCTATGGCTTCTTATGTTAAGGAGACGGCACAAGTATTAACTGAAATGTCTAAGGGTAATCTGGATTTGAGTATTACTGGAGAATACAAAGGCGACTTTGTTGAGATTAAGAGTTCGGTTAATTTGATCATTGACTCTTTAAATGAAGTATTAAGTGACATGAATAATGCTTCTGGACAAGTTGCTGCAGGATCGAGGCAGGTTTCAGATTCCGCTCAAGCACTCTCCCAGGGTTCAACTGAACAAGCAAGTTCCATCGAACAACTCACCGCCTCTATGGAAGAGATTTCAACGCAGACCAAGCTGAATGCCACGAATGCGACTCAGGCAAATGAGTTAGCCCTAGCCGCCAAGGAAGGTGCAATCAAAGGGAATGAGCAAATGCAGGGTATGCTTAAGGCTATGGATGAAATCAATGAATCCTCCGGGAATATTTCCAAAATTATTAAAGTCATCGACGAAATTGCCTTCCAAACCAACATCTTAGCCTTGAATGCGGCGGTTGAAGCTGCACGAGCCGGTCAACATGGTAAAGGTTTTGCTGTAGTTGCAGAGGAAGTACGTAATCTCGCGGCCAGAAGTGCCAATGCTGCTAAAGAGACAACTGCACTCATCGAGGGTTCGATTAAAAAGGTTGAAGGTGGTACGAAAATTGCCAGTGATACTGCGATAGCACTCAACCAAATTGTCGAAGGGGTCACAAAAGCTACCACGTTAGTAGGAGAAATTGCGACTGCTTCCAATGAACAAGCCTTAGGGATTAACCAAGTAAACCAAGGAATTTTACAAGTCTCAGATGTTGTACAGACGAATTCAGCTACTTCGGAAGAGAGCGCTGCAGCCAGTGAGGAGCTTTCAAGTCAAGCAGAATTATTAAGAGAACAGGTTAGTCGGTTTAAACTGAAGAAAACGTCTGGTTCGTCCTATCGAGGGTTTGAGGATATAAATCCAGAGGTTTTACGCATGCTGGAAGAAATGTCTCAAAAGAAAAAAGGTAACTATAATTCGATCAATCAAGGGTATGCTGAGGCCGCAGCAACAAGCAGTAAACCAAAAATTTCGTTAAGTGATCGGGAGTTTGGGAAGTATTAGAAAAAAAATCGGGAGAGCCGTAAGGCTCTCCCATCCTCAAAAAAGTGTAAAATATAGACGTCAATAAGAAGGTGGATTAATGCAAACGATTTCGGATAAGGAATTTAAGCAACTCTCGGAATACATTCAAGTAAATTATGGAATTTTTCTAAAAGATGAGAAACAAACTTTATTAACAGGAAGATTGAGTAGTGTTCTTGTAGATAAGAATTTCAATAGTTTTGCAGAATATTTTAACTATATCGTTGCAGATAAGACTGGGGAAGCCGTAATAACTTTAATTGATAAAATCACTACAAATCACACGTTTTTCATGCGAGAAGGAGATCATTTTGAGTTTTTTAAAGAAAAGGTTTTGCCATTGTTAGAGAGGAAGTCCAAGACTAAGGATTTGAGGGTATGGAGTGCTGGCTGTTCGAGTGGAGAAGAGCCTTACACCTTAGCTATGATTTTGGACGAATATTTTGGTATGGATAAAAAATGGTGGGATACTAAGGTATTAGCCACAGATATTTCGAGCAAGGTTTTAGATATTGCTGTCCAGGGGATTTATAGCAATGATAGTATTGCCATGATACCACCGTATTGGAAATTAAAGTATTTTGAAAAACTAGGAAACGAAAAATCGGTTCTAATCCCGAGGATTAGGAATGATGTGATATATAGAAAGTTTAATCTCATGGACAAGAGTTTTCCATTTAGAAAAAAATTCCATGTAATATTTTGCCGGAATGTTATGATTTACTTTGACAATAAAACAAAACAAGAGTTGGTCAAGAAATTTTATGATGTAACTGAACCAGGGGGATATTTGTTCATTGGACACTCAGAATCACTGAATCGAAACGAGACTGAGTATAAATGTATTTTACCCGCCGTCTACCGAAAGGAACTGTAAGCATGAGAAGAATAAAAGTGCTGATTGTCGATGATTCTATGATCTTTCGTGAAATGTTAGCAAGAGGAATTTCAAGTGATCCGAACATAGAAGTGGTGGACAAAGCTATTGATCCCTTCGATGCTAGGGATAAAATCTTAGAATACTCGCCTGATGTAATGACCTGCGATATTGAAATGCCAAAAATGAATGGAATTGAATTCATTAAGAGGCTTTTACCCCAATATCCAATACCCGTTATTGTTGTCAGCTCTGTAAGTGTTGCCGTCTTTGAGGCGTTGAAAGCTGGCGCTGTAGATTTTGTGACTAAGCCGAATGTCCAGTCAGCTCAAGAAGTTGAGGGCTTTATGTATGAATTAATCCAAAAGATTAAAATTGCTGCAAAAGCAAAGATTCCAAAACCTGTTCAGCAGAGTATCGCCAATGTGGTAGAGGAAGGCACTTCAGTAAATGGGAGAATAATAGCGATCGGTGCTTCGACAGGAGGAACAGAGGCGGTATTCAATATCTTGAAAGGATTACCATCTCAAATACCCGGCATAGTCGTTACTCAACATATCCCTCCAGTGTTTTCCAAAATGTTTGCGGATAGACTCAATGAATCGACCCAGTTGAAGGTTAAAGAAGCTCAGTCGGGAGATTATATCGATCCAGGCAGTGTCCTAATTGCCCCAGGTGGACAGCATATGCGGATCAAGAAGGCTGGAGATCGATTTCGAGTGGAGTGCTACGTGGGTGATAAGGTGAATGGGCACTGCCCGTCGATTGATGTGCTCTTTGAGTCTGTAGCCAAAGAAGTAGGGAAAGATGCGCTAGGAGTTATACTCACAGGCATGGGGTATGACGGGGCAAAGGGCTTGCTTACCATGAGAAGAAAGGGCGCCCGGACCCTAGGACAGGATGAAAAATCGAGCGTGGTGTATGGTATGCCCAAAGTCGCTTTTGAAATCGGGGCGGTGGAGAAACAAGTTTCACTAGAGACTATGCCCAGAGCAATCCTAGCATTATTGACTAGGTCAGGAAATGGATAAAATCGTTGGCATTGGAGAATATGAAATCTCAAATGATCAAGAAGATTGTTTAAAGACTTTTGCTCTTGCTTCCTGCGTGGCTATAACAGCGTATAACCCTTTGTTAAAGGTTGCGGGGATGATCCACATTGCTCTTCCTACACCGTTCGACCCAGAGGATGGAAAACGAAGGCCTTGCTACTTTGCTACATCAGGAATACCCCTTTTAGTCAATAGAATGTGCAAGGAGTACGGCTGCAAAGTTGAGGATCTGCAAATTAAACTATATGGCGGAGCACAATCAATTAGAAGCGATGATTATTTTAGGATTGGATCAAGAAATTATTCAGCAGTTCGAGATACACTCTTAGATATGCATATTAAGGTATTTGAAGCACAAATCGGTGGAACTGTAAGCAGAAGTTTAATAATGAACGTGGAGACAGGTATAATCATCATGACAACTCTTCCAATTAATATTTAAGGCAGGTGGAGATCATGGGAATTACTAAACGAGAAAATGAGATTAACAATTTCGAAATTTTATTTAATACCAGTCCAATCGGCATGCTTGTCTTGGATGAACATTTACTAATTCAGAAAATCAACAATACGTGGTTAAAGTTTTTTACTAAAGAACGGTCTGAAGTTTTAGGCAAGCGTTTTGGTAATAGTTTTGGCTGTAAATGTAGTTTAGATGATGAACGTGGAGGTGGATTCGGTTTAGATTGCCAAACCTGCGAGCTTAATATTGAAGCTAATCAAGCGATTAAGATCGGAAAATCTACTCCTGATTTGGAATTTTGTAAGGTATTCATGCGGGAACAAAGAGAAGTAAAACTTTGGTTTCGGACAAGCATCAATCCTATCATGATCAGCGGGAAACGCTGCGTTGCTATAGCACTCGTCGATATAACCGATTCTAAGGAAAAAGAGATTTCTATAATTAAGTCTAGGGATTATTATCAAAAATTACTCGATGACTTACCTACTCTAATATGGAAGACTGACAAACATGGTAAAAATGATTACTTTAACAAAACTTGGTTAGAATTTACCGGTCTGAAGTTAGACCATGCCTTAGAATATGGCTGGCTAGAGAGTCTCTACCATGAGGATGTAGATAGGTCTTCTAAATTGTTTCAAGAAGCTTTCGTGAATAGAAAACCTTTTGAAGCAGAAAACCGCCGAAGATATAAACATTCGGGTCAATATCGTTGGTGCAGTACTAATGGAAAGCCATATTATGATCTTGATGGGGAATTTGCTGGTTTTATCGGGATAGTCTGTGATATTACGGATAGAAAACTTGCAGAGGAATCTGCAAGAAAATATCACGCTCTTTTAGAAAATGTCCGTGATATTATCTTATTCGTCAATCGAAAAGGACAAATTATAGAGGCTAATAATGCTGCTGTTAAGGCATATGGCTATACTCGGGAGGAACTCTTATCATCTGAAATCTTTAATATCCGTGAACATAATGAAGATACAACTCGCCAAATGCTAGAGGCAGATCAAACAGGCATAGTTTTCGAGACTATCCACAAACGTAAAGATGGAAGCTCTTTTCCAGTAGATGTCAGTTCACAAGGAATAAAAATCGGAGATGAAAGCATCTTGGTCAGCATAATCCGAGATATTACTGAGCGTAAACAGACTGAAATAGCTCTAAGAGCGAGCGAAGAAAAACATAAAACTTTATACGCAAAGTACCGCTCGCTCTTTATGAATATGCCGAGTAGCTTTTCCTACAACAAGATTATATATAATGAAGAGGGAACGCCGATCGATTATGAAGTTATCGAGGTTAATGAAACGTATAAAACAATGTTCGACATTTCTGAGGAAGATATTATTGGTAAGAAGTATTCCGAGATTTTTTCCGGTGATACCAAAACTTATAACGAGAGGATGTCTGAATTCGCAGACGTTGCATTTAATGGAACTACAAAGGTTTTGCCGTTATACTATTCGGATTGGCGTGGTAGTTGGTTTTCTGCTGATCTTTACAGTCCCGAACGTGGTTATTTCGTCTCAATTATTACTGATATGACTGAACGCAAATTGGTAGAAACTGAGCTTAAACGAGCTAAGGAAGCCGCTGAGTCTGCCAATCGCGCGAAAAGTGAGTTTCTAGCGAATATGAGCCATGAAATTCGTACCCCTATCAATGGAATGATGGGGATGATAGATTTAACCTTATTAAAGGATATAAGTCAAGAACAGCGAGAAAACTTAGAGATTGCTAAAACTTGCGCGGATTCACTACTGAAGATCATTAATGATATTCTAGACTTCTCGAAAATTGAAGCAGGTAAATTAGTCATCGAAACAATCGCTTTTAACATTAGGGACCTCTTAGAGTCAACACTTAAAGCGCATTTACCCTTAGCTATGAAAAAGAAATTGTACTTAAGTAGCGATTGTTCTTCTGCCATACCGCAAGATTTGCTAGGTGACCCGAACAGATTAAAGCAAATCTTGAACAACCTGTTAAATAACGCCTTAAAATTTACGGAGCATGGAGGGGTTACACTCTCAGCAGTGGTGCTGGCTATGACAGAGGAGACAATCGAGGTGAAATTCTCGATTTCTGATACGGGTATTGGTATTTCGGAGCAAGAACAAGCGAAGCTTTTTAGAAATTTTAGTCAAGTGGATGGGTCAATTACGAGAAAATATGGTGGAACAGGCTTGGGGCTAGTGATTACCAAGCAACTAGTTCAGATGATGGGCGGGGCAATAACTGTAGAAAGCCAAAAGGGAAAAGGGAGTACGCTTAGCTTTAGTCTAAAGTTCCTGCTTGCTGGAGAACTGAACTATCCAACTAAAGATACCTTCTGCCCCATTTTAACGATGAAACCCTTAAGAATTCTGATTGTCGAGGATGATAAGGTCAATTTAATGGTCTTGGCCTTAATGCTCAAAGAAAAAGGGCATTTCATCGAATCCGCATCGAACGGATCTGAAGCGTTGTTACTACATGCGGAAAATCAATACGATGTAATATTTATGGATATTCAGATGCCTGTCATGGATGGGATAGAGGCGACTGTGAAAATTCGTGAGCGAGAGGGTAAGAGTCGGCATACTCCGATCATCGCCTTGACAGCGTACGCGTTGGTGGGAGATCGGGAAAAGTTCCTGTCCTACGGCTTGGATGAGTATATACCTAAACCCATCAAGATGGATAAATTATTCCAGGTCTTAGTGGAGGTTGTAAACCAAAGTAGCTCAGAAATAAAACGAAGTACTGAGTCTGATCATGAAGTTAGGATTAGTGAGACGGGTAAAGTATTAAATATTAAGTCTGAGGCACCGATAGGACTTGACAAACTCTCTATTCTTCAAGAAATTTCCAAGGATGTTAAGGAACTTAAACTTGCCTTAAACCATAAGGACATGGAAATCATTGAAGAAATTGCTCACAAAATTAAAACGAACTGTAACTTAATTGAAGCGGATGAACTTAAGACCTTAGCGTTTAAAATTGAACTGGCTGCAAGGCGTGAAAACCAAGAGGAAGCGACTCGAAATACACTACTTATTCAACGAGAATTTGAAATGTATATGCAATTAGAATGTTAGTAGAAGGAGGAATGGTTTATGAAAATTTTAATAGCAGAGGATGACCTAGCCAGTCGGAGGTTCTTATCCAAGTTTCTTTCCCAGTATGGAGAAGTCGATCTGGTGGTGGATGGACTAGAAGCGCTGGACGCTTATTTGATGGCCATCAAAGAAAAAGCGTCGTATGACTTAATTTGTCTTGATATCATGATGCCTAAAGTGGATGGGGTCAAAGTATTAAAGGCTATTCGAGAATTTGAGATGAAGCAAGGAGTTGTATCTGAACAGCGAGTTAGGGTGATTATGACAACGGCCTTGGCAGAAACTGACTATGTTAATCAGGCGTTTGAAATTGGGTGTGAGGCCTACGCCGCTAAGCCAATTGATACGAATAAACTGCTTGAGGTCATTAAAAAACTTGGGCTTGCAGAATAGATCTCAAAGCTACTTCACGGAAGTATGCAAAATCGATGAAGGAGAATTACGATGAAGGCTGAATATATCAATCCATTTATTACTGCCAGTGCTGAAATGATAGAACAAGTTACCGGATTTAAAACAATAAAAGGCAAAATTTACATCAAAGATGTGCCATATAGGAGTGAAAGCACTCTAGTTCTCATAGGGATAACGGGTGGATTCCATGGAAGTGTTGTAATGTCCTTTAGCAAAGCAATTTGTTGCAAGCTTGCTTCAGCGATGATGGGATGCCCACTAATAAAAGTACTCGATGAAATAGGAAAAAGTGCCATTGGGGAATTATGCAATATGATCTTGGGTTATACTGCAACGATATTTTCCAGAGAAAATATCGTTGTGGATATCACCCCTCCTACTATTTTAACGGGAGACAATATTGAATTGAGCATACCAAATACTGTCGTGGTATGTATTCCTTTATTATTTGAAGATGACACCCAAATCGAGATTAATGTATCGTTTGCCGAAGATATTTCTTAAAAAAGCCGGAGGTGATGTTATGCCAAGAATTAGGATGCTGGTATCCCAGTGTGAAGTTGGAACAATTATTTCTGAGGACGTTAGATCCTATCAGGGCATCACCCTGCTCACCAAAGATTCAATATTAAATCAATATATCATAGATCGCTTGACCGAGATGGGAATTTCATATGTTTGGACAAATTCTTCGGACCATGTAGAAGCAGATTTAAAGCTAACTAACAAGGAACTGGTTGAAGTGAGTCATGAGGAGGCTGTTTTAGTCGTTAAACAGGTACTTCGAGATCTCTCCACAGGAGGAAAGTTGAACTATCACAAGATTACTCAATTATCCGAACTTGTTTACGTAAGTGTTAATGACAGCGTCAATGTTATTAAATGCTTGAACGATATCAGAGATAAGGATGAATATACCTATACCCATTGTGTGAATGTGGCCTTTTACTCAATGCTTATTGCTAAATGGCTTTCGTTACCCAAAGCAGAAATTGAGGAAATTATTCAAGCCGGATTAATGCACGATATCGGGAAGGTACTTATTCCGGATGAAATTCTGAACAAACCAGGGAAGTTATTAGAATTAGAGCTAGATATCATGCAAAGGCATTCTTTAATTGGTTATCATTGCATTAAAAATATAACCGAGATTAGCGATTCCATTAAAGAGGCGGTGCTTTCCCACCACGAGAGAGTTGATGGTTCAGGCTATCCCTATGGTATAAGAGGGGACCAAATTGACTTATATGCGAAAATTATCGCCATTGCGGATGTTTATGATGCAATGACTCAGGATAGGGTTTATAAAAAAGGGGTTAATCCCTTTGTAGCCTTTGAGATGTTCCTGACACTTGGGTTGGGGACGTTTGATATTGATGTCTTGAATGTATTTTTAAAGAATCTTGCGGTCAACTTTACGGGCTTAAATGTCATACTGGAAAACGGAGAGCACGGAGAGATTGTATATATTCCTCCGTATGAGATCACAAAACCAATTATCCTCAATGGCTCAAACTTTATAGATCTTTCACGATCGCGAATTAAGAGCGTTGGGGCAGGTACCTCTAAGACGCTCTGCAAAGAAGATTCATGCAACTATCAGATCGCACATTAAGGGAACATCCAATGACTGCGATTGCCGAATGATAGCCTATTTCAACGGTTTAAAAAGCAGCTTTTGAAGGCTGCTTTTTTAGTCACAGTTCACATTCCAAAGTCACTAGGTCGTAGAGAGGATCGTCTCCACAGATTTGCTGATTCTATTAGAGAGGGCTTGATATCCTGCAGAATTTGGGTGTAGGCCATCCTGGGCGATATAGCGACCTAAGTTATATTTCAGCAGGTCATAGGTTGGAATAAAGATGGAATTCCCATCTTCTTCTACGAGCTGTTGGGTATTATAGTTCCAGGTATTCAAAAGTCTGGTATCTTCAGCACTGGTTGCTTTGGCATACGGATTATAGAGACCAACGAATATAACGGTGGAATTAGGGCTGGTGGTTCTTAAGTGTAAAAGTGCTTGTTTTAAGCTGCTTAAATAGCCGTCTTGTCGAACTTTAAATTCATCGTCTTTAGCAAGACTGTTCAGGGAAAGGATGCCTCTTACATCATTTCCACCGATCGAGACTAAGATGAAATCCGAATCTGCGATTATCTTATCCAGCCTTCTGCTTTGGAGTTGTTCTAGAAGGGCTAGGCTTTCTAGACCGTCGACGGCTGCGTTATTTATGACGATCTCTTTAGAGGTGATGTTTTTGAAGACTTCTGGTAGGTAGCCTGTAAAACCCTTGGCCTTTTCATCGCCAGTTCCTTTGGCGACAGAGTCTCCCAGTAGGAGCACTTGAAATGAGTTGCTATTCTTGGTCGGTAGCTTGGTTAAATCCCCGGTGGTTTCTGGAATTTCAGTGATAACGGATGGCTGAGGAGTGACCTTCGTCGTAGCGTAAATCGCCTGATAGAAACCAATAGATAAGACGATGAAACCAAGGAAGGCAATCGTTATAATGGAGTACCACATGCTCTTTTTTATCACTTTAATTTCTCCCTTAGACCAAGATATCTTGTTTTGTAAAATAGACAAAGCTAATTATGAGCGAGGCAATTGTCCACCCTAAAAGGACCGTGATCGAGAAAAGCATATTCATCCCTTCGATCGGCTGGAAGGAGCCCGATAAATAATCGGTGAGTCGTAGATTGACCATGAACATATAGCGTGTGACCTTCCAATCTGAGAGAAAGAAGCTGATGAAATTACCTGCTACAAGGGTCGACATGATAATCCCTATCGATGCCGCCGTACTCTTAACTAGGACTGAGATCATAAACGAGATACTGCCTACAACGACGGCCACAAAAAAAGCTAAGGAATATACCATGAGAGAATAGTTCCACTGTGGGACATTAAGGACACTGGTGGAATCTAATTTTCCCGCTAAAACTTTGAAACCTGTCGCAACTGGGGCAAACCATCCACCGAACCCAAAGAAAATGCCTGAAATAACGACGGATAGTACAAAGGCAAAGAATAAAACGATAACCTCCAAGATGATCAAGGTTAAATATTTACTAAGTAGAATTTTCCACCGAGGAACGTTTCTGACCAGAAGTAGCTTAATCGTTCCGCTCGAGGATTCCCCTGATACCATATCAGCGGCCAACATAATGATCAAAAGAGGCAAGAACAAGAAGATCGATTGTTCCATGAATCTGGTGGTGAATTTTGCTGCAGACTGCTCCAACGGGTTAATATTCTGATCAAGGTTATATTGTAGTTGTTCCATCCTTACCCGGAGTGAGGCTTTACTATTCTCACCCCTATAAGGACTGTCTAGCCTGTTTTTCATGTCGATTAATTGTTGGTCAGCGAGTTTACGCCAGTCATCCGTCGCGGTAATTCCCATACGCTGAGTGAGTTGGGCCTTGGTTCTTTCTTGAGTTTGGTTCTGCCCATAGGCAAAGACTGAAATTAGGACAATAAGAATTGCGAAGACAAACAGGAGTCGTTTTTTAGAAATCATTTTTATGACTTCATTTTCAATTAGGCTAAACAATTTCATCACCTACCGTAAGGTCTAGAAATAAGTCTTCTAGTGTGTGTTGTTTTGTGGAGCAATAGGTCAGGGCTATCCCTTCTCTGATCAAGAATTCGTTAAGCTTATCCAGAGAGTGTTGACCTATGTCAGCACTGATGGTATCGTTTTTCAACCGAACTGCAACGATATTCCAATGTTCTCTGAGGAGAGTTATGGCTTTTTCGGGATCATTAAGCTGCCATTCTATTTTATCGTCATGCAGGATATCTTGGACAAGGGTAGTTGTGATGACACTTCCTTGCTTGATGATGGAGACGACATCACACATTTGCTGAATTTCTAATAATAAATGGCTGGATACGAAGACGGCCATCCCGTCTTCATAGGCAAGCTTTCTGATCAGCTTTCTGAACTCAGTCATACCAGCTGGGTCGAGTCCGTTCGTCGGCTCGTCAAGAATTAACAATTTTGGCCTAGCCATGATAGCCTGGGCAATCCCAAGGCGCTGACGCATACCCAAAGAATAGGTATCAACTTTGTCATTGACTCGATGCTGGAGACCCACCATTTCTACTACGTCGTTAATTCGTTGCTTACTTATCTTTTTATCCATCGCAGCTAATTGCAACAAGTTTTCCATCCCTGTTAAGTATTTGTACATGTCGGGGCTCTCAATAATACAACCGACATTTGATAAGGCTTTGACAAAATTGTGCGCTACAGAATAGCCACAGATGGTTACAGACCCTTCCGTTGGTTTGATAAGTCCGACAATCATGCGAATCGTCGTGGTTTTCCCCGCGCCATTCGGACCCAGGAAACCAAAAATCTGAGAAGGATTAAGAGTGAGGTTAACCCCTTTGACAATTTCTTTTCCTTTAATGGTTTTTCTTAAGTTGGCGAGTTCCAAGACGGCAGGTTGCTGCATAAATTCTCCTTTTTTTGACTGTTTACATCGCTTAGACCGTAAAATTCACTTAAGCCCGAGTTAGTCCGAATAAGTCCGAAAAGTCCGATTAAGCTCTTGCATGTCTATTATAATTACATTTAGCTAAAACATGCAAACTAGCGAGTAAAAAAGACTAGTGTGACCAAAATTTAAGGGTATAGAGGGATATCAAAAAATGTGTAGAAGTATAGCATAATCAAGCAGTCTCATGACTTTTTTTGATGAATAGACTTTCGGGGGTGTTTAGCTAATGGGTAAGCTTAATACAAGTGTAGTTGAATTGCAGATGGCGAACGCACTCGCAGAAGGGCTGTTGCTGTTTGATGAAAATGGGGTCTTGCAATATATAAATCCAGAAGCAGAGAGGCTTACTGGGTGGAATGGGATGAAGGCTATCAAGATCCGAACTATTAGTGATTTGCATGATCCGTCTAAGACCTATAATAGGGAGATCTGTTTCTTCGAGCGTGCACTGACGACCCAATCTGTGGTGCGAGTAGAAGGCGAAAGAATATTTAGGCCTGATGGAAGTGATTTTTTTGCTTTGGTTATTGCTTCCCCTATGGTAGAACAAGGCTTAATTGTCGGGTGTTCTGTGGCACTCTCAGATATCAGTGAATCGATCAAGCTGCGAGAGGAAATAGAGGAAAGTATAGATAGAGTCCGGCAACTTAAATACACGGAACATCGGGAAAACATTTTCTATGGGATCACCCAACGCGTACTCACCCAACAAAGTCTTCCAGATATTTTCCAATATCTATGCGAAGAATTAGTCCAAACACTAGGTTATCCTGTAACGTTCGTAGCTTTGAAAGATGACGACGGCTCGGCTCGGATAGTAGCTCAATGCGGTTTGTCAGAGACCGAGATCACAGCGTTTCAAATGCGTTGGGATAACGCTCCTCAAGGACAGGGTGGGTTCGGTAAAGCGATTCGTAGTAATCTACCACAAATATACAACCTGAACGATAATCCATTCACCCAGGAATGGTATTGGATATATAAGAAACATTCCTTGCGTTCTGTGGCCATTTTCCCGATTAAGCAAGTTTTAGGCGTTCTAACCTTGTATTCCCAAAAGGAAGAGTACTTCGATGCCACCAGTATCGAACAAATGCAATCCTTCATGGATCAACTTGATTTAGCACTCTGGACTGATGAGGGACGACGCAAACTCCGCCTTCAAAACAAGGCTCTCGCCGTTGCTGTCCATGCTATCGTCATGATGGATTGTGCCGGTAAAATACTTTGGGCTAACCCTGCTTTTACCGAGCTGACAGGTTATGAATTGCGGGCAGTGTTGGGGCAAACGCCGCGCTTTCTACGTTCTGGATATCAAGACACAGCCTTCTATCAAAAGATGTGGAAAACCATTCTGTCCGGTAAAATCTGGCAGGGAGAGCTGATTAATCGTCGAGCGGATGGAACTCTTTATTGTGAAGAGATGACAATTACCCCGGTTAAAGCAGAGACTCAGGAGATTACACATTTTATAGCTGTTAAGCAGGATGTCACCGAACGTTTGGCCAACCAAAGAGCCTTGCGTAACAGTGAAGAACAGTTTCGGGATATGTTTGAAACTATGAACAGTGCTGTCGTAGTGTTTAGGATATCTGACTGTGGGCAGAACTTCATTTGCACGGATATTAACCGAGCGGCTGAGCAATTCGAAAATATCCCTCGTGAGCAAGCGATCGGCTCTATGCTCACGCATGTTTTCCCTCTTGCCATAGAATTAGGGATTTTAAAGCTCTGCCTTCATGTGTTCCATACTGGAGAGAGAGTGCGTTTTCCGGCCGTTTTCTTTAAAAACGAGCGTGCGACTGGATGGAGCGAAGGAATTATCTATAAGCTATCTGCTGGCAATATTGTGGTTCTGTATGATGATGTGAGCCAACGGATTTTAAACGAAAAGTCACTATGGCAGGAAAAGGAACGTGCTCAAGTGACCTTGGCCTCCATTGGGGATGCTGTACTCACAACCGATGTCCATGGCAATGTCACCTATTTCAATCCTGTCGCTGAAAGGATGACTGGCTGGTCGAATCTGGAAGCTCAGGGTTTAAGAATTGAGAGCGTGTTTGACATCTTTCATGAATGCACTGAACAGCCCATGGTTCAGCCAGTGCGTCAATGTCTTGCTGAGAATCGAGTGATTGAATTGTCCAATCATGCAGTACTGAGACATCGTGATGGACAACAGCTATTTTACATTGATGATTCGGCTGCTCCTATTCGCGATCGAGATGGGCAGATGATCGGAGCGGTCCTTGTATTTCACAATGTCAGTGAGAAACGTGAGCTTCTTCGTCAGTTGTCACACCAGGCACACCATGATGCTTTGACAAACTTGCCGAATCGTCAATTATTTAAAGAACGCGTTCAACAAGCAATCCTACACGCTCGCAGACAAAAGGAGCAAGTGGCCGTGTTCTTTATCGATATAGATACTTTTAAGCTAGTGAATGATACGCTCGGGCATACCGCAGGAGACAGTCTGCTCTGTCAGCTCGGTGAACGTTTTCAGGCGACTTTACGTCAGGAAGATACCGTGGCCAGACAAGGCGGGGATGAATTCCTCATTTTACTACCCAAATTACCCTCTGACCAATTAGCTGCCCAAGTAGCTCAGAAACTATTGGATGCTCTTAATTTGCCCTTTCCGCTGCTTAAACAAGAGGTTTACCTGACCGCAAGTATTGGGATAGCTCTCTACCCGGTAGATGGAGAGGAACCAGAGATGCTTATTCAACATGCCGATATGGCCATGTATCAGGTGAAAGCGGAGGGGCGCAACCACTATAACTTTTATACTAGTACCTTGAATACGCGTCTGGCAGAGCGACTCGCCTTGCAAAATGAGATGCGTCGTGCCCTGGAACGGAACGAATTCATTCTTTACTACCAACCACAGTATCGCCTAAGCGACGGTCATTTTTCTGGGATGGAAGCGCTAGTGCGCTGGAGACATCCTGAACGTGGCTTTCTCCCACCAGGAAAGTTCATCTCAATTGCTGAAGATAGCGGACTAATCCTGCCCTTAGGTGAATGGGTCTTACGTACGGCGTGTGCTCAGAATAAGTTATGGCAGGATATGGGCTATCCCCCAGTGCGCGTCGCGGTCAACCTTTCGGCTCGCCAGTTTAGACAAAAAAACCTTGTCCAACAGATTGCTACGATTCTCGAAGAGACTAAGTTAGATCCTCAGTGGTTAGAACTTGAGATTACAGAGAGCCTCAGTATGGAAAATGTCAGAGCAAGCATAAAAATTCTACAGAAACTGAAGAGCATGGGAATCCATATCTCTATCGATGACTTCGGGACAGGCTTTTCGTCCCTGAGTTACTTAAGCCGTTTCTCTGTAAATACTTTGAAAATCGATCAATCCTTTGTATCTAAGCTCAACGAACAGTTAGACGGACAAGCCATTGTGCTGTCTATCATTCAACTCGCACAGAACTTAGGTTTAAATGTCATCGCAGAAGGAGTGGAAACCCAGGCACAGTTAGAATATCTTCGGACCATGGGCTGTGATGAAGTGCAAGGCTTTTTGTTAGCTAAACCTGTTCCAGTCGAGGAGCTGGTAGCCTTCTTTTCTTAGAGCTAAATAATTAATCGATTGAGCGGGAATACCGCTCTTTTTCTGTTGATTAATTCTCAATTAGGGTACAAGGTGCGAATTGAGACAGACACAACTGGATTATTAACCCACATATAATAGGTAATATATGGGAGGTGAACCTCCGTGGAAATTAGAATGCTGGCGCTTCTTGGAAAGACGGTTTCAATCATGGAGAATTTAGGATTTGCATGGCTTGTTTACACTGGCTTTGAACTGAATCTCTGGGAACGCCTTCTGGGAGAAAAAACAAAAGAAGAGATCCTTGTAGAAAATTCAAACTGGAACCCTCTTTTATTGGATCATTGGCTAGAACAAGCAAGGATTCAAGACTTATTAGTATGCAATCAGGGGAAGTATCGACTGAGTAAAATGGGGAAGTCGATTCATGAGTTCCGTGACTATGGCTTAGAAGCGTTGTACAAAGAGTTCGCCCTTCATTGGGGGCCTCGCTTTGCACAATTGCCCGATCTGATGACGGGCAAAACTCCTCGGGCACTGATGGAAGGTGAAATGGAAAATGAGCTAATTTCCAGAGCCTCCAAAGCGTCTGAACTGTTTGTCTGGCCGTTACTAAGGGGGAAATGTGAAAAAGAACGATGGTGTAACGTCTTGGATGTCGGTTGTGGGGAAGGCGTATTTTTACAACGACTCGCTGAAGAATTCTCATGCTTACATGGAGTAGGGCTAGAAATAAATCCAGCTGTTGCAGAGCGTGCTGCGGCTCAAACAGTATCTTATCAAGGTCGAATTCAAATCGAATCGTGCGATGTGTTCCAGTTTGTCGATAATCTAGGGACGTATGATTGCTGTCTTCTTAATAACAACATTTACTATTTTGACAGGCTAAAACGTGTGGAACTTTTGAGTTACTTGAAGGATTTCTTAAGTCCAGGAGGACAAATTGGAATTTTAACGGCACTGCGTGGAGTAACCCCTTCGTTACCAATTTTTAAAACCCATATTCCGCAAAATCTAATGAGTTTTTTCCTCGCTTGTCACGAGGGTTTCGAGGGCTTACCTTCGGAAAGGGAAGTGCTAGACCTCTTGGAACAAAGCGGTTTCACTCAAATTGAGGTATTTCCATTACCCTTTAAAGTGTCTCACTATTTCTTTGCAAGAAAGCCGTTGTAACGCGTGTAACCGTGTAACGCGTGTAACAGGGACGGTCCTTTTAACACATTTCTTTGCTAGGAAGAGTTTGAATTAGTGAACTGGTTGGCTTCGTCGATAATCTATCTCACCATGGTAGGAATTCTTTTTCTAGGAAGCAGGGAGGAAATGATAGAGGTTAAGGAACTGACCAAAACGTATCGCGAGGGACGAGGAATAAGGAATATTAGCTTCCAGGTCGAACCTGGAACGTCGTTCGGGTTTCTTGGTCCAAATGGAGCAGGAAAGACCACTACCATCCGGCTTTTAATGGGGTTTTTACGGCCTGATTCAGGTCGGGTCACGATCAACAAGTTGGATTGTTGGTATGAAAAAACTGACATCAAGAAGCTGGTTTGTTACCTTCCGGGTGAACTTCATTTTATGGAGAATTTAACAGGCTTAGACTTCTTAGAGCTCATTGCGGGAATGCACTGCGAAAGTTTCCCCAAGAAGAGCCGCGATTATTTTGTGAGTGCGCTGGACTTAGATATTAATGTGCTGATTCGGAAGATGTCTAAGGGAATGAAGCAGAAGTTAGGGATTATATCCGCATTGATGTTGGATGCCTCAGTACTCATTTTCGATGAGCCGACTTCTGGCTTAGACCCTTTAATGCAAAAGGTGTTTATTGAACTAATTCTCGAGGAAAAGAATAAGGGAAAGACAATTTTTATGTCTTCTCACCAATTTTCGGAGATTGAGCGCACATGTGAACGAGTTGGGATCATTCGAGAGGGGACCCTACTGGCGGTTCAATGCATTTCTCAGCTTAGAGAAGCGGAGTGCCAAACGTTCGAAATTGAAGTTGAGCGTGAGGCCGATGCCGAGCTTCTTAAGCAGAGTGAGTTAGATTTAATCCCCATTCATGGGGCAAATTACCTCATTCGCGTCGCGGGTGAACTGGATAGGCTGTGGTTGGTTCTTGCTCAAGTGCGTGTCAAACGCTTTAAGCAACGATCCTTAGAGTTAGAAGAGGCGTTTATGGATTTTTACAGGTAGGTGAGGTATCTATGAATAGGGCCTTATTTCGGGCAATATTTAAGCAGTATCGAAAGAAAGTAGCAGCCATCTCAACGGGAATCGTTTTATATGAAGGGCTCTTAACCTGGGTTTACCCCGTGATTGCAAGAAATCCAGCAGTTACCGAGGTCGCAGAATCGATGCCCTCTGTGGTAAAAACTGTGTTTGGAATCTCCGAAAATGCACGGGTTGATACCTTTGAAGCGTTCATCTCTGGCCAGTTTTTTGCAAGGATATGGGTCATGCTAATGGCCTTATATGGAATTCAAACAGCGAATTCTTTACTTGCAAAAATGGTAGATGACGGCACGATGGCCTTTCTTCTTTCCACACCGGTATCAAGAAGTGAGATTATTTCTACTCAGGTTGGAGTTTTAATGAGCACAACCACAATATTAGTCGTAGCCACGATTGTTGGATTATACTTTGGCACCCTTTGCTCAGAGATCAATATTAACCATAGACGATATATGCGTTTAGGGTTCTTAGGTATTGCATTTTTCTCGTTGATAGAAATGTATAGTCTCTTTTTATCAGCGTGGTTCGTTGAGGAAGAACGAGCTTTAACTTATGCGGCGGGGTTGACACTAGCCTTTTACGCTCTGGATATTGTGGGGGGACTAAGTGGAAAGCTATCCGGGCTAAAGAACTTCTCTATCTTCCAATGGTTTCAGCCCCAAGAGGTACTAGAGGGCACAATTAATCCCAGGCGTACCTTTTTAGGTCTCAGTGCAGCTTCGATAGCGCTTTGGTACTTGACTAAAAAGGTTTTTGAGACGAAGGATCTTACGATTTAGTATATAAGAATATTATTACAATATTATAGACCAAGGTGTTTCGTGTATACGCGGAGCACCTTGGTCTACTGATAAATAACTCGTATAAATGAAGGAGATCTTAAAGATTTTGTCGAATTGGGTGAACAAGTGTGATGTGCAGAAGTATTATCTATTTATAAGTTACTGTAATTTGTTTGGTTAGGAGCAAGCCCTATGTCGATAACTGAAAGCAATAAAGAAATCGATCTTCTGTGGTATAGACTCATTTTCCTGGTCTCTGGGATAATCTCCCCATTAGTAGCCTATCTTTGGAAATATCAGAATCCTGATTTGTCCTCAAGCATTAGTATGGGATGGTTTATGTCAATCCTTTTTCTCTCATGCTTTCTAGGTACCTTTATTAGTCAAGCATTCCGCAAGATAATTATATATCCGTTCTACTTGCTCTTGTTTATTTCTACCCTTTCGGCACTCTATTTTGCCTATCTTAACAAGTTCGATATCGAATACACTATACTGCTGCTTATGACGACGTTCTGTGTATCAGTCATTCTAAATAAACCTTTCATTTTAGCTTTGTATAATTTGTTGATTTGGGCGTTGATGGTTATAGCTCTCTATATATCTGAAGAAACCTTTATTAAAAAGAGTAGCCTGATTATTATCTTTGTGATCTCTTTCGCCATACCCTACTTAAACGTTTGGCTAAGAAATAAGGCGCAAAGTAAGCTTCAGAATAGCGAGGAAAAATACAGACTTTTAGTGACTGAAATGAAACAAGGGCTTGCTGTTCATGAGGTAGTTTGCGATAGAGAAGGAAAGGTAGTAGATTACCGTTTTCTTGACGTTAATGAAAGTTTCGAAACTATGACAGGACTTAAAAAAGAAACTATTATCGGAAAGACCGTTCTGGAAATTCTGCCTGAAACAGAAAGTTACTGGATTGAAAAATATGCTCATGTAGCAACTACTGGTCAACCTCTTCATTATGAGAATTATTCCAAAGAACTTGGCAAGTATTATGAATCAGTCGCTTATTCTCCACGACCGCAACAATTTGCGGTAATTATTACGGATATCTCTGAACGCAAGCGAATGGAAAAACAAATGTTCGATGAAAAAGAGCGTTTTAAAACAACTTTAGTATCAGTGGGAGAAGGAGTAATATCCACCAATAAACATGGCAAGGTAGAGTTATTAAATAAGGTAGCAGAACAGCTTACTGGCTGGACTCAAGTGGAAGCTTATGGAAAAAAACTTGAAGAAGTGTTCAGTATTATCGATGAATTCACACGGGAAAAAGGTCGAAATCCGGTACAGACCATTCTAGACAGTGGAAAATCTTTTGAACTTGCCAATGATAGAATTCTCATCTCAAGAGAAGGGATCGAAAGACCCATCAAAGAAAGTGCAGCCCCTATTAAAGATGTCGACGGTAATATTAATGGGATTGTGTTGGTCTTTAGAGATTTCACAGAAGAAAAAGACAAGCAAAATAAAATTGAACACTTAAGTTATCATGATCAGCTAACGGGATTATACAACCGTCGATTTTATGAAGAAGAACTTAAACGCTTAGACACGGAAAGAAATCTTCCTATGTCAATCATTATGGGCGATGTAAATGGGCTAAAGCTAGTTAATGATGCGTTTGGACATGACAAAGGGGACGAACTTCTACAGAAAGCAGCTGCAGCCATACGAAATGCATGCAGAACTGACGATATAGTTGCTCGCTGGGGAGGCGATGAATTTGTAATTCTTCTGCCAAAAACTAAGTCAGAAGAAGCAGAAGAAATTGTAAAAAGAATTAAAGAATTCTACGCCAATCAATCGGTTAACGCAATTTGTGTCAGCATCGCATTCGGCTGGGAGACAAAGAATAAATCCGAGCAAAGCATACTGAAAATCTTAAAGAATGCTGAAGACTATATGTATAAGCATAAAATTATTGAAAATCAAGGCAGGAAAGGGAATACAATTAACACAATCATTCACACTCTGCATGAAAAGAACCCAAGAGAAGAAAAACACTCTCAAAGAGTTAGTGAATTATGCCAGCTTATAGGAAAAGCAATTGGTCTTTCAGACAGTGAAGTAAGTAGACTTAAAGTGGTTGGTCTACTTCATGATATTGGAAAAATTGCAATTGAAGAAGGGATACTTAATAAGCCAGGAAAACTGACTGATCTGGAGAGGAATGAAATAAAACGGCATCCCGAGATTGGATTTAGAATTCTTAATTCAACTCAGGACATGTCAGAAATTGCAGATTGTATATTAGCTCATCATGAACGATGGGATGGGGAAGGTTATCCAAAAGGGTTAATAGGAGAATCGATTCCACGGATTGCACGAATCATTGCTCTTGCTGACAGCTATGATGCAATGACCAGTGAACGACCCTACCGCACGGCTTTGAGTGAAAAGGAAGTAATTGCAGAAATCCAAGCGAATGCTGGTACTCAATTTGATCCTGAACTCGCGAGGATATTTATTAATTCCATGGTTCGAACTAATTAGAATACCCTCCCTTGAATCATTGTAACGGATTGGATTTCGATTCCATAGAACTTAGGGAGGTATAGAATTTCGATTCCTGACAATGCCACATTTAATCGTTGTAAGGACGAATCCTATGAAGGGTACAGTTATACAGTATGGTTCTCTACCCCTCCTAAGGATGGATCACGTCATCCAGTTACCCATTGTTATTGCTTTCAGTGGATAGTACGTCTGGGTTTAGTGGCCGAAGTTGCCTTGGCAATCACAAATATTATGATCAACAATAAAGATGCTGTCGAAGCAATCTACGGAAGCGGAAGCCCAGATTTTAGCCACGCTGTGATCAATGAGGGAAATATTAAAGATGACTTATCAGAGGAAGGACAAATCTGCTTTTGTGGTTCAGAGGGATAATGGATATGAGCGGACGAATAGCATAGAAAAATAGGGTGTAGGAAGTCATTTCTTCCTACACCCGTGTCTTTGTTTCAGATCACCTTTTTAATACTACTGAATAATTATAATAAGTAGACCAGAGCGTATGCAAGTTGTCATACGATATTGTCAAAAGAGTGCTCTAATATGCTATAATTGTGACGAAAAACAATCTGAGACATAGGGTCAAAAGAGGAGTGTAACCATGTTGTTTCTTAAAAAGAAGCTAAATTTAAGTTCATTCATCAGAATAATTGTATATGAGGTTTTAAAGGTTCCACCGTATACTTATGAAGATTATTTAGTGATCGACCCCGATTCTGCACTATCTGTATCAGAATTTGACAAGTTTATTGATAACCTACCTTTTTTAAGGCTCTCGATTATCTTTACTTTGTTGAAGGACAGCAAAAATAATGGACAAATTAAGGCTTCTGTAAAGGATTTAGATAAGACCTTCAACCAGGCTTTGTTAATGGCATATCAAGATAATAACGTTAACACCGAAGAAGCACAGAGACTTACAGAGGTTTTCAGTTGGGAATTAAAAAAACTCGAAAGTTATATTGAGAGCACGCCTGATAAGGACCTATCAGAAAAAGGCTATACTCCTTATGCATGTCTGTACTTTAATTCAAAGTTTATTGATCTTTCAGAGGAAAGTATCAGAAGCGTTGTTTACATTGAACTCATTAACAATCAGCGAAAGTTAATAAAAGAGTATTATTGGAAAGCCTTAAAGAAGTTAAAGATCACCGATTAAGTAAGCTCAAATTACTATCATAGGAAAGAACGTGAGGTTAAGCATATGGAAATAACGGGAGCAGAAGCAATTATTGAGTCCCTAAAAAATGAAGATGTAGATGTGGTTTTTGGTTACCCTGGTGGAGCAGTATTAACACTTTATGATGCTTTGTATAAAGCAAACTTTAATCATATTCTTACGAAGCACGAACAAGGAGCGGTCCATGCTGCCGATGGTTATGCCCGGGCGACCGGAAAGGTTGGGGTTGTCATTGCTACTTCCGGACCGGGGGCAACGAATCTTGTGACAGGAATTGCCACAGCCTATATGGATTCTATTCCTTTAGTGGCTATTACGGGTCAAGTTTCGGTTCCTTTGATCGGGAGGGATTCCTTTCAGGAGGCAGATATTCGTGGAATAACGACCCCTATCACTAAACACAACTATCTCGTGAAGAAAGTTGAGGATTTACCGGGGGTAATTAAAGAGGCTTTTTATATTGCCCGCACAGGTAGGCCTGGGCCCGTAGTCATTGATATAGCTAAAGATGTCTTTGCAGCTTCGTTAGATTATCATTACCCTAAAGAAGTGAAGTTGCGGGGTTATCGTCCTGTTTATGCCGGAGATCTGGGAACCATTGATAAGGTCTTTGAGGAGCTGAGATTAGCAAAAAAACCTCTTCTCTTTGTCGGGGGCGGAGTTAATCTGTCCGACTCGTCTGAGGAGTTAAAGAGTTTAATTGAACAAACAGGATTTCCGGTGATTTCAACGTTAATGGGCTTAGGTTGTATTCCGTTTGATCATCCACAGTTCTTAGGGATGGTTGGAATGCATGGGACCTATGCTGCGAATATGGCAACGACGGAATGTGATTTGATGGTTGGGATTGGGGTTCGTTTTGATGACCGAGTCACGGGTCTCCTTGATGAGTTTGCAGCGAAGGCAAAAATTATTCACTTTGATATTGATCCCGCTGAAATCAATAAAAATGTTTTGACCCATCTTCGAGTTGTCGGAGACATGAAATGGTCCATACCTGCCCTATACCTAAGGGTTCAGGAAGTTTCTAGTGAGTTAAAAGAGCATATTGTTGAATGGATAGAGAAAGTCCGCGTCTGGCAAGAAGAAAAGTCCTTACGCTATGAACTGGATACTGAGCTTGTCATGCCCCAGGCGGTGGTCGAGAAAGTCAGTCAGTTGACGCAGGGGGATGCTGTGATTGTAACTGATGTAGGACAACATCAGATGTGGGTTGCGCAGTACTACGGCTTTAGAAATCCACGCTCGTTACTTACCTCGGGAGGACTCGGAACCATGGGCTATGGTCTTCCTGCTGCCTTAGGCGCGCAAGCTGGTTTACCCAATCGCACGGTAATCTTGTTTGTCGGTGACGGCGGCATTATGATGAATTGCCAAGAACTGGCTGTGGCTGCTGAGTATAATTTTCCGATTAAAATCCTCATCTTTAATAACCAATGTTTAGGCATGGTTGCTCAGTGGCAGAGGATGTTTTACGGCGGACGTTATTCACATACGAGTCTCAAAGGATCAACCACGGATTTTGTGAAATTAGCGGAGGCAATGGGTGTGAAAGGTTTGAGGGTTAGTAAACCTGAAGAACTCAGTAGAATCCTAGAAGAAGCCTTAGCTATTCCAGGTCCTGTAGTCGTTGATATTCGGATTCCGGAAATGTTAGACGTACTGCCGATGGTCCCGGCTGGCGCTCGATTGGATCAGATGATTATTGGGGGTAAAGAAGGATGAAGCATACACTTGCCGTTTTAGTTGAAAATAAACCCGGCGTATTAACCCATATTTCTGGATTAATTAGTCGCAGGGCTTTTAATATCGAGAGTATTGCAGCTGGGTATACGGAGGAACCCGATACTACCAGGATCACGATTGTGGTTGAGGGAAATGAGATTGAGCAAGAACAGGTTGTCAATCAATTGTCCAAATTAGTGGATGTCATTAAAATCAGTGACCTTACAGCGGTAGAGTCGATTCAACGCGAGTTAGCGTTGATAAAGGTCAAAGCAAGTGTCCATACACGGTCGGATATTATCAATATTGTTGAGATTTTCAGAGCATCCATTGTCGATGTTGGCCGCGAGACAATGGTGATCGAACTATCCGGTGATGAAACAAAGATAGATGCCCTATGTCAAGTGCTTGAAGAGGATCATGGAATTATCGAAATTGTACGAACGGGTAAAATCGCTCTCTCAAGGGGGCCAATACCTGCAAAGGATCAGTGAGTTTAGAGTCTCACGAGTGAATTCAGGATTATCTCACGTTGAAAAGAGGAACTGTATGCTTTTACCACTTAGCAGAATACCCGAATTAAGTCCGAATCGTCAAGCGTTTCCCTTGATTAAAGAATTTATCTCCAGAAGCCAACAGCTTCAAATTAAGGTTCACGAGCAAAACGGAGTAACGGTGATCGACTGCGGCGTTCATGTTGAGGGCGGTTGGGAAGCGGGGATTTTATTTGCTGCTGTTTGCCTTGGCGGGTTGGCCCAAGTTAAACTACATTGGTTAGATTTCGATGGGTTACGCTGGCCTTCCGTTGAAGTTGTGACGGATCACCCAATACGCGCCTGTATGGCGTCACAATATGCTGGTTGGCCTATTAAAATTGGCCCTAGGTTGATCATGGGTTCCGGTCCAGCCTGCGCTATTGTACATAAGGGAAGTCTGTTCAGAATGCTAGGCTATGAAGATCATTCCGAGACGGCGATTATTTGTTTAGAAGGTAGGGTTCTCCCGTCAGTAGAAGTCATCGAGCATATTTTAGAGGAGTGTCACTGCGATCGGTCGAATCTCACTATCTTAGTTGCGCCGACAGCGTCACTGGTGGGCTCTGTTCAGGTAGCTGCAAGGGCCTTGGAAACAGGCCTATTTAAACTTAGACGATTAGGCTATGACCTAGGAAAGATCGTTTCTGGTTGGGGCGTTTGCCCGATTCCACCCGTTGCGCGCGATACTCTGAGTGGCTTAGGGCGGACCAATGATGCGATTTTTTATGGTTCTTCGGTACTATATAACCTTCGTGATAAGGATGAACTACTAGAAGATGTAGTAAAGCAAGTTCCATCCTGTTCGACAAGGGAATATGGGCGTGCTTATATGGATGTACAGGCTACTCATCAGAACTTTTTCAATTTGGACCCGGATCAGTTTACGCCTGCAGAAATCTGGCTAAGTAATTTTAATAGTGGTCGATCGTTTCATGCAGGAGTCTTACGTCCAGATATTTTGCGGAGATCATTTGGCTTAGAAATAAGTTCATCTAAATAACTTTACAATACCTAAGGGACTTCATTTGAACGAAGTTCCTTTTTGCTCTGTCAAATATATATGGTATTCGACAATTAACCCCTGTTATTTCGACAAAAATCGTACAATAATTGTGAGATAATTACTACACATTACTTATTCGATTTAATATAGTTAATTATCAAATATATTGAGGTTATTTAGCAAAATTTTGTTCGCTTATTAGATTATGGAGGATATATTGTGAAGTGTAAAAGTGAACTAGGCAGGGAAAAGAATTCTTTTTATCAGGATGCGGAAAGCGTTCGAGTGTTGTTTGAGAGTATCATCGATGCTTTTGCCTATCACAAGATAGTGTATAACTCAGAGGGTATACCAGTTAACTACGCCTTTTTGGAAGTGAACAATGCTTTTGAAAAGCTAACTGGTTTGGAGAGAGAAGAAAGTTTACACAAGAGGGCAAAATTGATTTTTATCTGAAGAAGATTGAGGATCTCAATGACAATAGAGTTAAACTAGAATGCATCGTCAAGGATACGGGGATCGGCATCTCACCCGAAAATATTGAGTTGCTTTTCAATAGCTTCAGTCAGGTGGGAAGCTTGGCAACTGGTCAATTTGGTGGAACTGGTTTAGGACTTGCCATATCTAAACGGTTGGTGGAGATGATGTCCGGAGAAATATGGGTAGAAAGCATACAAGGTGAGGGCAGCAGCTTCCACTTTACCTGTATTCTGGAGAGAGGAGATTGTGAGGCTAGTTCCGAACTAGGAAAGGCTCCGAAACGAGTGGCCTTTAGTAGGAAGAATTACCAAAACCTCTTACTTGTAGAGGATAACGCTGTCATTAGACTATATGTAGAAGAATTAGCCAGAAAAAAAGGTTGGCAGGTAACTGTCTGCGAAGACGGACAGAAGGCTGTGGATTCTTTCCGGCTAGGGGAATTAAGCCGGTTTCTACCGGCTTAATCTATGGGCATTGGATTTTTATAATAATTGTAGATCCCTTGCAAAATGGCCGCGGCAACATTTTTATGGAAGGTTGGATTTTGTAATCTGGCTTCTTCATAGGGATTTGAAATAAAGGCGGTCTCAAGCAAAACGGAAGGCATGGTTGTATTACGTAAAACATAAAACCCTGCTTCTTTGAGTTTACGGTTTGTTGTTCCTAGCGTGTCGATGGCAGCAGATTGAAGGCTGTTGGCAAGGTGCAGGCTCTCCATGTTTTTAGGATTACCAGCTGAATAATAAGTTGAAGTACCTTGAATTTCAGGTTTGAGACTGGCGTCATTATGAATGCTAATAAATAAGTCTGCCTTTGTTGCATTGGCTAGGTTTACTCGGGCTTGAAGGTCCTCTAATTGAGAATAATTGGCTGCAGGGGAGATATCTTTATCTCGAGTTAAGATTACTTTAGCTCCTGCTTGCTTTAAGAGATCATTGACAGCTCGTGCTATTGCCAAGGTATTGTTTTTCTCATATGTCTTATTCGGACCAATTGCCCCGGGATCCGGTCCTCCATGACCAGGGTCAATCAAAATCGTCTTGCCCACTAAGGCATTAGCGGGAATTCCTTGAAAAGGATTAACGAGAACTTCCTTGGAAGGGTCGTAATTTGAGACAGGTGGAGGGGGAGGAGTAATGACATCATCATCACCTCTTGAGGGCGGCGTCGGAGGTTTGATTTCTGAGGGAAGTGGGGGGAAGCTTTTAAGATTATCATTATATTTTGAAGATGTTTTCCCTTCAATAATGCTCTGAGAAGTAGAACTAATAATTCCCGTTCCACCAAGTATGTAGACTGTACCATTCACACTTAAGTCAATGGTGGTCGTAGATAATGTTGCCGCGTTGACGGAGTACGTTGTAACAGGGCTAACATACTCAGCGGAAATCCAACCGGTCTTGGATTGATAAGTAGTTTTGTACCACTTGTCTTGCTTTTGGATAAGTTCAACAGTCGTGCCTTTAGGAATGATAACTAGCGCAGTTCCAGTAGGTGAGGGAATCTCTCTGAGATTTAAACCATATTGAGCGGTGATTGTCCCTTTTTGGGGTTCTTTAATGACTGGAGCAGTGTTCTTTGTGACATAGTCAGCAGAAATCCAACCGGTCTTCGACTGATAGGTTGTTTGGTACCATTGGCCTTGCAGTTCGATAAGATCGACTGTCGTACCTTTCGGAATGATAACTAGCGCAGTTCCTGTAGCTGAGGGGGTCGCTCTGAGATTTAAACCATCTAAAGCGGTGATTACCCCTTTTTGTGGTTCTTGGGGTGTAGTCTCTTCAGGAGTGCTCTTCGGTGGAGGTTCGATTTTCATATGTTCACGCATGACAGTATAAACAGGGGGGGGGATATCGTCTCGTTCAGTAAGTAATAATGGTGCCTTAAATTTTGAAGCGAGTACAGTACCAGCTACAGCATCAGGGAATGTAATACCGGAAGCTAAGAAAAGATCATCGGATTTATAGGTTTCTTTCATGAAGGAGATGACTTTGGCATTGGTTGCGTATCGGTCCAGACCAGCCAAACGGGTTTCAACAGTAAACTGATTTTTGGCTAAGTCCTCAGAAGGGATGACGGCTTCGCCACCGATCACTATTAAATGCTTAGGAGCGGTTTCTTGATAGTATTGGATTACGGATTTTGGAAGTTCTGTCGAGGTAAGGACTATAGGGATCTGTTTAATTCCTGCATATGTAGCGGCCGATAAGGCATCTGGGAAATCATCGCCATTCGCTAGGATCAGTGAATCACTGGATAGACGTTTAGCAAGAAGAAGAGACGTTTCATATCGATCAGCTCCGCCAATACGTTCCCATTTTAAAGTAAGCTTATCAAGCTCTATTTCAATAGAGGGCTGTAAACGACCGGTTCCGCCCAGAAGAATGATTTTCTGTGGCTTTAATCGTTTCAGTTCGGTGACAACACGCGGGTCAATTGAGTTACCTTGGGTAAGCAGAATTGGTGCATCTAAGCTAACTGCATAAGGGGTTGAAGCGATTGCATCTGGGAAATCGGAGTATTCGCATAAGAGAACTGTTTGGGCAGAGACCCAGCCTTTTTGAGATATTTTAAGAGCCGTTTCAACTCTATCTTGTCCAGAAATACGCTCTGCAGCGAAGACCAGGGGGCTAGCGTAGGTTATTAAAGGTGTGCTTAATATCAAGGCTACTGATGTAATTATATTAAAAACTAACTTTTTCACAAACTTCATCCTCTCTTAATCGAGATATGTAGATTATACCATAAAAACTTATGGTTTTTGATGAAGTTTGGTACAAAATATCTTAAAATAGGACTTTACTACAAGTCGACAGGACTAAGGTCCCCGTCAAATTAGTGTTCCCGCTGAGGTACTTTCTATTTCGCCATGGGCCACAGTGAGGTGGCCATTGACTAAGGTATAAGCAAGCCCTATGGGAAACGCAGAGGGATTACAATAATCTTCGTGAGCATTGATTGTTTCCGGGTCAAAGACGGCTAGATCAGCGCAATAGCCTGTTTTGAGCAAGCCTTTGTTAGCTAGGTTCAACCTAAGGGCCGGGTCTCTAGTAATTCGTTTAACCCCTTCTGCCCAGGTCATAATTTTATTATCCCGGACATATTCCCCTAAAAACTTAGGGTATGTGCCAAATAAACGGGGATGAGGTTTGCCTGTAGGAATTCCGTCCGAACCTATTTGACATAAGGGGTGTTTGAGTAATTCAATAATATCGTCCTCAGAAAATAGATTCTGCACGACCATAGAACCCCGACTGTCCTCACTGATTAAAAGATCAGCGATCATATCAATAATTTCATGCACCCGTTCAGTTTGAGCTAAGCCTGTCTTTGCGACGAGCTGAGTTGCTGTTTGACCCTCTGTCCATCTATTGAGTGGATTAAACACCGAACTAATCATGATGTTGGACCAGCCAACCATCGCCACAAAGTTATCCCAACCAGGATAATCGGGTCCTTGGTCATTCAGTTCTTCCTTCAATTTAGCCCGCAATTGGGGGTCCTTGAGTCGACGTATTATTTCCGGGCTACCCCCTTCCTTTGCCCAAGGGGGAAGGATTTGAGATAATAAGGTACTACCCGCGCGATAAGGGTGCTCATCAAAGGTGACGTCGATGCCCTCAAGCCTTGCTTGTTCTACAAGTTCTATCAAAGCTTGAGCAGTTATACCATAAGCCCGATTAGCATAGGATCGCATATGTGAGATTTGCAACTTAACCCCGGATTCTTTGGCGACGTTGAAAGCTTCTGCCATGCTCTCTCGAATTTGGCGAGAGTGGCTGCGAATATGAATCATCATGATCCCTTTATGAGCGGCCACCACCGAACTGAGGGCTACAAGCTCTTGTTGAGTCGCAAACATGCCTGGTAAATAAGCCAAACCATAGGAAATTCCTAAAGCGCCTTGGGACATCCCTTCTTCGACAATGCAGCACATGGCTGCGAGATTCTTTGCTGAAGCTGGGATATTTCCCAATCCTAAAACTTGGGCCCTCACTGCACCGTGACCAAGTAAGACGGCTAAGTTAGTTGGTTTTTTTGCTTGGCTCAAATCCCGCCTAAACGCAGAGAAATTAGGCCAATCCCAGGTCTTTGGCCCAGTCCCTAAGATTGGAGTTAAGTAGTTGCGCCAGTCTTGCATCGTATCGATGTACGGAGCAGAACCAAGACCACATTGCCCGACTACTTCAGTGGTCACCCCTTGTCTGAGCTTACTCTCACGTATCGCCCCTGACATAAAGGGTACTAAGTCACTGTGACTATGGACATCAATGAATCCCGGAGTCACCATTTTATGGCTGGCGTCAAGAGTTAAGGACGCTTCAGTGGAGAGCACTTTGGCTATTTCAACAATTATTCCATCTTTAATTCCAACGTCACTTTGAATTGGCGAATTACCGCTTCCATCGACGACTAAACCATTGATTATTGCAATATCGTACATCATCATCAGACCCTTTCAATTTTCACAATCGGTGGTTACTAATACTCTGTTTCTAACCCTAGGTAGATTAATCTTGCCAAATGGTGCACCAATAATTCTATCATATAGAGATTCTGTGGAACATGGAAATACTAGTCAGGGAAAATGTCTCAAATAGTACCCTACAATTATTTTGAAATAATGCTATGAAGAAGCTATGATATAATTGAATTGAACTATGATACTAAATTGAAAAGGTGGTAGTGTATGTTTAAAATTACTGAAGACTGTATCGAGAAAAAAACTATGCTAGAGTATTATTCTTCGGATGCTCAGAAAGGTACTGAAGAGTTTGAACAGCTTATCAAAAAGTTTGAAGCTGAACCACAATATATATTTCGGATGAGAGACCATGATCAAGATATCTACTATATCGGCTACTCGGATGACTGTACTAGGCCAAAAGGCTTTGATCCATTAGACATGTATGGAGAGTATTATGGCTGTATTGATATCCAATATCTGAATGATAAGGGTGAGTATGAGAGACTCTAATAGAAAATTGTTTATAAACTGTTAATAAAGAGTTAATAAATAATTAATATCTTTAGTTTAGACTAGGTACAGATACCTGCCAGAAAATTGAATAGTAGTCATATGAGTGGAGAAGACCAGACGTGGGCTTCTCCACTCTGCTTTAGATTTAACTACGTATAAACTTTAGAGTGCTGTATACCCTAAGCTAAGCAGTTTAATATCTTAATCATCATTGAAATAGCTCTATTAGTCTTTGAAATGTTTATACAGTGAACAATTAGCAGGCTTTATCTTCTCAAGATGATGAAGTAGAATAAGAACCATAGTTTCAGAACATCAAAGAATATGAGGGAATGCCATGTATCCAAGCAATTTAAACTACAAAATGCCGGCGGAATGGGTCAGGCACTCGCGTACCTATATTTCTTGGCCGGTTCAATCGTCTATGTGTTATCCGGAAGACTATGATGCGGTTTGCCTTGGTTATATCGAAATTATCCAAGCTATTGCTGAATTTGAACCTGTGACGGTGGTAGCAAATCCCACGGATTCGGAAAGGCTCACTCGAATATTTCAGAACGATCGTATTGAAATTCTTACGATCGACCATAATGATGCCTGGTTACGGGATAATGGACCGACGTTTCTGATCCATGATACAGAGGGGTTAGCAGGGGTCAATTGGCAGTTTAATGCTTGGGGGGGTAAATATGCACCGTGGGATCTAGATGACCGGGTTGCTCCTCAAATACTTGACGCAGCCGGACTAAAACGCTTTGATGCTCCCCTTGTTATGGAAGGGGGTTCTCTCCATGTCGATGGAGAAGGGACGCTACTGACCACGGAGCAGTGTCTCCTTAATCCTAATCGAAACCCTGAGCTTACAAGAGAACAGATTGAAACAGAATTAAAGAAATTCTTGAATGTTCGGAAAGTGGTCTGGCTGAAAAACGGGTTAGACGGGGACGAGACAGACGGGCATATTGACAATATCGCCTGTTTTGTGGCTCCAAGTAAAATACTGATTCAAATTTGTGACGATCCTGAAGACGAAAATTATCAGATCACTCAAGAAAACTTGAAGATACTAGGCAAGGAAACCGATGCGCTAGGGAGGAGATTCGAACTGATCTCCATCCAACAACCTCCGAAATTGTGCGATACAGAGACTGGATTGCGCTACACCTTGAGTTATCTGAACTTTTACTTTGTCAACGGGGGACTAATTTTGCCCGTTTTCGGGGGTAAAGCGGCAGAAACTGACAGCTTGGCGATTCAAGTGCTGGGTGAACTTTTCCCTGAAAGACGGATTCGCACGGTTGATGGCATGGCGATTATCCGAGAGGGTGGCAATGTGCATTGTACAACTCAGCAAATGCCGGAGGGGAGTGCCGTATGAGAAATGTGAAAGTGGCTGCTACGCAGATGCATTGTTCTGGAAGTATCGATGAAAACATTGAGAAAGCGGACGTATTGGTTAGAGAAGCAGCCAATAAGGGCGCTCAAATTATTCTGCTCCAAGAGTTGTTTGAAACCCCCTATTTCTGCCAAAAGGAAAAATCTGATTACTATTGTTATGCAACGGAATTAGAAGGAAATAGAGCAATTCGGCATTTTAAGCAAGTGGCTAAAGCGCTACAAGTGGTGCTGCCAATCAGCTTCTATGAGAAAAAAAACCAAGCCCGTTACAACTCAATTGCTGTCATTGATGCAGATGGAGAAGTTTTGGGGAAATATCGCAAAAGTCATATCCCGGCTGGACCTGGTTATGAAGAAAAGTATTACTTTAATCCAGGGGATACTGGGTTTAAGGTCTGGAATACCCGCTACGCCAAAATCGGGGTCGGGGTCTGCTGGGATCAATGGTATCCTGAAGCTGCACGTTGTATGGCCTTAATGGGTGCGGAATTGCTTTTTTATCCCACAGCTATCGGCTCTGAGCCCCAAGACGGATCTATTGATTCTAAGGATCATTGGCAGACCTGTATGCTTGGGCATGCTGCCGCAAATCTGATTCCGGTAGTGGCCTCAAACCGGATCGGGGTTGAGGAGGACGAAGATTCCAGGATCTCCTTCTACGGTTCTTCCTTTATTGCCGGGCCGCAAGGGAACAAGGTGGCTGAGGCTAACCGGACAGATGAAGGGCTCTTGGTAGTAGAATTTGATTTAGAGCTGTTAGAAGCCCAGAGGTTGGAGTGGGGAATCTTTCGGGATCGCCGACCTGATCTATACAGCTTGCTTACATCTTATGATGGAGAATTAAGTATTAAGTCGTAAACTAAGACTGGTCAAAAAGTAATAAAAGAGAGTCTTTCCCACGTGTGTGAAAGACTCTCTTTAAAGTTTTCAATGTAAGTTTATGGACTCCTGTAAAAGGAAAAAATTAGTAGATGGAACAATAATAGAGAAGAAATTTAGTCGATAATCAAGTGCGGTGCTAAATGGAGGAGGATTGATACAATTTATGTCGAACTATTCACTGTATGTTGTAATTCAAAACGAAGCTGATAATCAATTGAAAACCATACCAGACTACTTAGAAGTAGCTCCAGCGCTCCTTAAAATCTGGCTAATTAATAAAATGGGCGTACTAGAGATAGATTGCGGTGAATAAGTGGACCAAGAAATTGCACTAATAAGTTGCGCAAATGAGTTGAGGAGGACAAGGAAATGAGTAAACTAAATACTACAAAGCCCGGGGTGAATTACGGGATACGCATTAAGTTACAATTGGGCTTCTTAGTAGTCCTGCTCCTAACCATGTTAGTGGGAGGTGTCGGTTATTATGGCGTTAATAAGGTCAACCAAAATGCGGAAGACCTCGGCGGACATTGGATGAAAGCAACTACTGCCTTAGCAAAAGTGGTTAGGGATACTGAAGACACTCAGCGCACTCTTCTGTTAGGATTTTCGATGCATCAAGATAAAATAAATTACCAAAATATTAAAACGAGTTTCCGGAGTATTGTAATTAAATGGGAGAATGATTTTACAACCTATGAAAAATTAGTCACTACACCTGAAGGGAAAACAAGAAACGAAGCAATGCGGAAAGCCTATGATGCTTACCTACTTGATGCTGAGCAAGTTTGGAAATTGTTAGAAGAAGGCAAGGAATCTGACGCTCGACCGTTATTGAATAAATCAAGTTTTGAAATGCTACTTAAAAATATGGATGATCAAATGGCTTCTATGGCGATAGGAGGCAACAATGCCGTAACAGATGCTCAGGCTACGAATAGTTCTGTTTTGAGACTTCTGCTCATTTTCGTGGCCATAGCCGTGATTGTGGGGGCAGTGATGGCGATTATGTTGGCTCGACATATTAGCAAACCTCTAGCCGCCGTGACCAAGGTTGCTCAGTCTGTAGCTGATGGAGATTTGAATGTTAAAATGCCTACCATTAAAAATAGAGACGAAATCGGCGTTTTATCCAGAGCAGTTAGTGAAATGGTCGATTCGCTCCGAGGGGTTATTGGAGAAGTGTTATCTCAGGCTAAGAGCGTAGCAGCAACCAGCCAAGCATTGTCAGCTGCCGCTGAGCAAGCGACCGCTAGTAGTGAACAAGTGTCGGATACTATAGCTCAACTCGCGGCTGGCGCAACTGACCAAGCTATCTCAGTGAAGGATACTGGTGTTGTGATTGAACAGTTATCGGCAAGTGCCCAACAAGTGGCCGCGAATGCAGAGTTGGTTAGCCTAAGTAGTGAGAAGGCTGCACAGGCAGCTGAATTGGGAGCTCTCCAAGCAGAAAATGCTGTGCGTAAAATTGAACAAATCCGAGATGTTTCAATTCAAACAGCTGAAGTGGTATTTAAGTTAGGCGACCAATCCATCCAAATCGGGCAAATTGTTGATGTTATTAAGGGGATCGCTGATCAAACTAATTTGCTGGCTTTAAATGCAGCGATTGAGGCAGCCCGGGCAGGCGAGCAGGGGAGAGGCTTCGCAGTGGTTGCTGAAGAGGTTCGTAAGCTGGCAGAACAATCCTCGTCGTCCGCAACCCAGATCGCAATCCTAATTAGTAATATTAAACAAGAGACGGATCGTGCCGTCGCAGTGATGGAGATAGGGAAGGTTGAAGTGGCAGCAGGCGTTGAAGCGGTAAATTTAGCCGGTAACTCCTTCCGAACCATTGTAGAAGAGGTGAACACTGTCGTCGAGCAGATCCAGCAGGTCACTGTAGCGTCACAACAAATGGCCAGTGGAACTGCCCAAACTGTTCATTCAGTGGAGAGTATTGGTGTCATTGCAGAGCAAACCGCAGCGAGTGCAGAAGAAGTTTCCGCTGCGTCAGAGGAACAAGCTGCCTCAATGGTTTCGGTGAGTCAATCTGCAGAAGACTTGGCCAAGCTTGGGGAAAGTCTTATGAATGCGGTTGCCAAATTCAAGGTTTGATATCAAAGAGCTCTCTTAGTTCTTGTTCGGATAACTTGGTGAGCATGGTTTCACCTGGTTGAATGACAGTATCAATCAGCGTTTTTTTCTTAGTTTGCAAAGCATTAATTTTCTCTTCGACCGTTCCTTGGGAAATTAATTTGATCACCTGTACGGCGTTTTTTTGGCCGATGCGGTGGGCCCGATCGGTCGCTTGATCCTCCACTGCAGGGTTCCACCAGGGGTCATAGTGAATGACCATGTCAGCACCGGTCAGATTTAGTCCTGTGCCACCAGCCCTTAAGGAAATTAGAAAGACCTTTCCATGGCCAGCGTTAAAAGCGTTGGCCATTCTTAGTCGGTCTACAGCTTTTGTCAAACCCGAAAGATAGAAATGCTCAATACCCTCCGAGGTTAGATAACTTTGGATGATGTCTAGCATCGTCGTAAACTGAGAGAAAAGCAGAACCCGATGACCGCTATCAAGGGCGTCTGAGAGGATTTCCTGGAGAAGCAGCATTTTACCGCTTTCTCCCGTGTAATTATCTAAGAACATGGACGGGTGACAGCAGATTTGCCGAAGTCTCGTCAGGGCAGCGAGGATCTTCATGTGGCTTTTGTGATAACCCACGGCTACAATTTCTTGAGCTATTTTCCCCTTCGCCTCTTGTAAATAGGCTAAGTATAATTTTTTCTGGTCCTCTGTTAAAGGAGCACTTAGAAGGGTTTCAATTTTGTCGGGCAGCTCTTTTAAAACATCTTTCTTCAGTCGCCTTAATATGAAGGGGTTGGCATGGCGACTTAATTCCGCCAGAGGTTTAGAGTCATCTCCTTTGATAATCGGTATTTCATATTTCTTGCGGAATTCCTGGTGAGAGAGAAGATAACCTGGCATAATAAAATTAAACAGGGACCAAAGTTCAGAAAGCGAGTTTTCGATCGGCGTACCGGTCAGTGCAAAATATCCCTTGGCTTGAATTTGCTGGACTGATTTTGCGTTGAGAGTTTGCGGGTTTTTGGTATGTTGAGCCTCGTCTAAGAAACAGTAGGAGAACTTAAACTTTGCAAATATATCGATGTCCCGTCGCAGGATGGGGTAGGAAGTTACCACGAGGTCCCATTGTTCTTCCAAATCCGCCAGTTGGGTATGTCGTTCCTGGGGGGTGCCTTCCACAACAAGAACTTTTAAAGTAGGGGTGAATTTTTTAGCTTCTTCTTGCCAGTTATAGATCAAAGACGTGGGGGCAATGACCAAAGCGGGGCTAGGGGAATTATGTTTTTCCGATAAAATAAACGAGAGAACCTGTAAGGTCTTGCCTAAGCCCATGTCATCAGCCAAAATTCCACCGAGACCATACGAGGCCAGCGTTTTCAACCATTTGAAGCCGATCTTTTGATAATCTCGTAAGACATGCTGTAACTCTGCTGGGATTTCGAACTCCCCATCTTGAGGTTCGAGGATACTTTGGACTAATTGCTTAAAGGCTTTATTGCGATGCACTCCAGGCAGGTTGGCCTGGCGTAAAAAGCTGTCAATATACATAGCTCGGTATTTTGGAAGCTTGAGCAGTTTCTGATCGAGATCTCCGGCGTCAAGGTCCAAGTAATCTAATAGTTGGGCCACAGAGGTCAATTCTGTCTGGTTTAAATCCAGGAAAGAGCCATCTCGGAGGCGGTGATATTTCTTCTTTAATTGGAGGGAGTGGAAAATATCCGCCAATTCGTCATGTTCAATATCATTGTACTGGAAAGAAATTTCTAAGACGTTCAGAGTTTCGTCAAGACGCACCTGACTTGAGAACGTGGTTGAGGTTCGGATTTTGACTTTGAATTGATCCGAGTAGTATAATTCCGCAAGAAGTCTTAGGTGAGGAAGCCAGGTTACAGTAAAGTCGAAGATTTTATCGTCGTCCTCAAGGTGAATTTGACCTTTAGAAACGATAAAATCGGCTTGTTCGAGAATGTTTAATATTTTTCGCTCTTGGTCTACTGCACGGATGAGGATCATGGCGTTATCGGCTGTCGTATTAAGGGTTTCCCGTGTAGAAGTAAAGGGATTAATGACAGTATCACCATAGTGAAATTCTACTCGAGCCGTGATTCCCATATCCTGAGCACGGTCGAAATAGATACTTGCTTGCAAAGGTTCTTGGTTGAATTTGTCTTCTAGAGTGGGGTCGATAGACACCTGGCCCAGTTTCCCGAGTAGGGGCAAGGCTTCCGAAGCGAAAAATTCCTTCTGGGCTGCTGGAATGACAAGATTGCTTGTGGATCCTTTGCGGAGTGCACTTAGTATCGGAGGAAGAAGCTCCTTTTGGGTAGGGGAAGCCAGATAAATGTTTTTTTGGTAGGCGTAGTAACTGCCATCGGGTGTGAGTTGGAGAGGGACTTCATCACTTTCTAGTGTTAGCGTAAGATCTTGACCTTGGGCTTGCAGGGAAAACTCCATAGGTAGCCCGTGACGGATAATTTGGGTGGGAAGAAAGGGGGCCGTGCTGATACCCGACAGAAACACCTTGTCCCCTAAGGCGTCTAGAAATTTAGACAGGTAATACCCACTCAGAGGCAATGACTTTTGGCTCAGAAGGGTCGATGTATAAAATGGTCCTTGCATTTCAGTTAAGGCGGTGTGCTGCTCAAATGTTTCTTGAAGCATGTCAATAAGGGCTTGATCTTCTTGCTTAAAGAACTGGCGTGAGGGTTCAAACGTAAACTGTTTGCCGAATTCAAGAGAGCGCCCTGTCTTAATAGCGGTGATAAATTGTTCAATATCCTTAACCACATAGAGTCGTTGTAGCCCCAGCTTAAGTTGCATTTGGGTGGAAACACGGTGGCCAGGGATGATTTGGAGTTCTACCACGAGGGTTAACTCTTCTTGGGGGAATTCTTGGAGATGATTCGAAAATACCTCCAAGAGGTCTTCTACAACGCGGTTACGGACTATGGGATCAGGCCAAGCTGTGGGTAATTTCTGCTGGGCTGCTTTTAAGACGGCGATGACATGTTTACAGGCTCCAGGATGGTCAGTAAAGGCTGGGCAATTGCAGCGGTAGGAGCGTACAGAGCTATCTTTCTCAAAAGCTACCTGGACGACATAACGCAATCCTCCTATGACATTAGCGTTCACCAGACCTTTATCAGGGGAAAAGTTAAAATTTCTGACTCTTCCAGCCGTATAATAGGAAGAGCCCTTCTTATATACGAGGTTATTGTCGGCAAGGTCTTGAATTAGTTGCTCAGAAATGTTAAAGGCAGGCATGAAATACTCCTTTTGAAGATTATTCTATCAAGTACGCTCAGTAGCTCACTAAGAATATCATAGTTGAGGGTTACTAGTCTATTTCATGACGAGTATGGATGCTATACTTAACCTATGATGCAGATGTTAGCTTAAAGTGTTGTAGCATTGTATTAAATAAAGGTAGCAGGAAAATAATAGCTATATGTAGAAGTTATATAACAGCTTTAGAAGTGAAGTTTAATGAACACGTTTGAGCTAGAGCTGAACATGTCATCTCCGCTTATAGAAGTGGGGCTTCAAAGCTGGATAATACTTAACAGGAGGTAGCAGCAGTCATGGACTTGGATGTCACCATAGATCATCAGATCTCAGAACTCCAAGAATTTCTAAACCTTATACCAAAGTTAGGGCCGCTGAACCCACCAGATTTAGGTAACCAGATGGAAATTAGATAATAGCTTAGGGGGGATGTTCCGTGCTTATTACCTGTGATAATAACATGCAAATGGGCTATATTTATTTAATGCCTAATGAAACGACCGCTGAGTACACCCTCGAGAAAAGTGATATTGGATTATATTATGATGTAAACAGTCTTAGTATCCCTAGAATTAAATGGCTTAGCATGGGTCAAAGTTTAAGTCAAATGCGTTTGGCAACGAAGACGTATAGAGAGGCTGTCGATAAGGCCTTCCATTGTGAATATTGGAATGATCTTGATAGTGAAGGATATATGATCGGAATCGAACTGTATTTGACGGAAGAACTGCTCTTGCCGTTAGTAGCACATCAAGCGTTCAAGCTTTACGATATACGCTGGCGCAACCGTGATTTTAGAGTCCTGACCCTAGATGCGTATCATGATGTTCTCAACAAGAATAATATTATCTACCCTTTAACGGCAGAAAAGGACGCTTTTGTAATTGTATCCATTGATCCATTATCTCAGGTAGGTAAGATTATGGCTCTGATCTCTGCAAGAGATGATATATATCCGATCGATTATTTACAGAAACCACTGTTTATGTTAGCTAATTCAAGTCGGTTTTACAGTAGAGAGTAACTTGTTCAACCTGAATTCTACTGAAAAAAACTTAATGTCCAGCATGGACATTAAGTTTTTTTTAGTTCTTTTGATAAACTATTTCACCATTAATTATGGTCAAAACAACCTTAGACATCGAGTCAAAGGGTTGTCCATTAAATACAGCAATATCTGCATCAAATCCCTTTTGAAGCTTCCCGATTCGATTCTCACATCTCAGTATTTCTGCAGGGTGTACAGTTAAACATTTGAGGGCCTCCTGCCTTGGTAGACCTTCGGATATTGCGAGTGCTGCCACCGTTCTCAGTTGATCAATGGAATTATACGGGTGATCCGATATTAAGGAAACCTTGACTCCGGCCTCGGTCAATTTAAGGACGGAACTATAATTTCTGCCTTTAAGTTCCATCTTAATACGGGGAGTGAGCATTGGACCAAAAGCTACAGGAATATTCCGCTCTACCAAGTAATCAGCAACCAAATGGGCCTCAGTTCCATGTTCAATGACTAAGTTCTTAATCTTAAACTCTTCGGCGATTCTGATGGCCGTTATAATATCATCCGCTCGATGGGCGTGAGCACGTAGAGAGATCTCCCCTCGTAATAAGGGAATAACCGCTTCTAAACGAATATCCCGATACTTGAGTTTGCCGCTTTTTTTTAGTACTAGATAATCCTGAGCCCTCATAAATAACTCTCTAATCAAGCCTGTAATGCCCATTCTAGTCACGGGGCACTTGCCTTGAGAGCCATAGGTACTCAAGGGGTTCTCGCCAAGTGAGATTTTGAGGCCAGCTGGACTTCTTACAATCATTTGATCAAGGATGTTACCATGGGTTTTTATGATGAGATTTAATCCCCCCACTGCATTATTACTGCCCGGACCGGTCATGACGGTAGTTACCCCTGCTCGAATAGCATCAATAAACGCTATGTCTTGTGGGTTAATGCCATCCATCCCTCTTAAATGCGGGGTCACGGAATCAGACGTCTCATTGTTATCTACTCCAATTTTTCCAGTGGCTTCTTCGATAATTCCTAAATGGGTATGACAATCGATTAATCCCGGCAGAACGTATCGTTCTCCAACGTCATAGATCCGGCATTGTGAGGGAAGGTCCTTTATAATGTGAGATATTTGGCTGATTTTACGGTTTTCAATCAGAATGTCTCTTAGTTTGTCTGGTTCTTGGTCAAGCGTGCTGATCAGACAATTTTTCAACAACAGTGGATACACAAATAATCACCTCATCTATGCTACCGTACGTAACTCTCTCTTTATATTGTACCAAACCAAGTTAAATTAAACTGTAGCAAGAGGGTAAACGAGACATTCGTAAACTCTCTCACAAAATCCTCAAAAAATTTCTGTTAACAAACTTCTTACTAGGAAATAATATACTAGATACGACAATTGAGGGGTGAAACTACAGAACCGTCCCCTTGTTTCCACTTGTAACACTCTTGTCAAATTCGATTGGAATGAAGGAATTTGATGAATTTCGCCGAATAATAGTGTCTATGAAAAAATACTAGAAGCGAGGTACAGAATAAATTATGCTTACTGTTGAAAAAATCGGTGGAACGTCCATGTACCAATTTCACAATGTGCTCGAAGATATTGTTGGATACCCTAGTTCTGAAGGATTTCGTTATGGGAGAGTCTTTGTTGTCTCTGCTTATGCAGGGGTCACTAATATGCTCCTAGAAGATAAAAAAACTAAAGCTCCTGGTATCTATCAACATTTTATTTCTGGAGAAGATTATGAAACTTCCATTGATCACTTAATAAGCGAGGCCTTGAAAATAAATGAGTCCTTTGTCAATATTGGTCTGGATCAAAAAGTGTGTCGTGAATTTCTAATGGAACGAATCATGCAAACGAAAGCATATCTGAATAGCATGGAAGATATCATTGCTTCTGGTTATGTCGGGCGGGACAGTATATTCTCCGCAGCAAGGGAACTGCTGGCGTCCATTGGCGAAGCCCATTCGGCCTTTAATACTGTAAATATCCTTCGTAACAATGGTATTCTCTCAGAGTTAGTTGATCTAACGGGTTTTCGTGATTCCAAACAACTTTCGATCAGCGAACGAATTGAGAAATCCTTCCGATACGTTAATCCCCAGGAGGCGATACTAGTTGCTACGGGTTATACAAAAGGGATTGAAGGAATCATGAGAGAATATCAACGGGGATACTCAGACATAACCTTTTCAAAAATTGCTACGCATCTTGAAGCAGATGAAGCGATCATCCATAAAGAATTTCATTTATCGTCTGCAGATCCTAAAATCGTGGGCGTGGATAAAGCGATAGTTGTCGGCAGGACAAACTACGATGTTGCCGACCAACTCGCTGACATTGGCATGGAAGCCATCCATCCTAATGCGTCGAAGCCATTAGAATTGGTAGGAATCAATCTCCGGATTAAAAATACGTTCGAACCTGATCACCCTGGAACAGTTATTTCTAAGGATTATATTGGGCCTCAAGCCAAAATTGAAATTATCGCAGGGTCCGACAAAATCATTGTTATGGAAATTCATGATACCTCGATGGTCGGAGAAACAGGCTTCGATTTAGAAATAATGAAGAAGTTTAAAAGGCATAATATCAGTTACATCATGAAAGCGACGAACGCTAATAGTATTTCGCTTGTGATTTGGGAATCAGATTTGAACGACCAACTAATACCGGAACTTGAAGCTAAGTATCAAACGATTACCGTTCAGGAGGCGGCGATTGTCTGTGTAATTGGTTCTAATATTGCAATGCCAAAGATTCTCGCTAGAGCGGCGAATGCGTTAGCGAAGAACGGGATCAACATCAAATGTGTGTCCCAGTCTCTTCGTCAAGTGAATATGCAATTTGTGATTGATCGAGATATGTATAATAAGGCAATAATATCTTTGAACGAAGATCTATGTCTTGCAGACATTAATAGTTAACGTAGGAGGAGTCTATGTATGTCCGTAGAGATGGTAGAAGCGTTTTTAAAGGAAAACAATAAGGACATTGCCATATTATTCTTCGAGGATACGAGTACAGTGGACAAAGCAGCAGAGGCTTTGGGCGTATCCCCAGGGGAAATTGCCAAATCCTTGTTGTTTAAAATTAAAGATAGCTTTGTGATGATCCTCATGGCAGGAAATAAGCGAATTGATAACCGAAAGTTTAAAGAGACTTTTAATTCGAAGGCCAAAATGCCGGAGGCAGAAGAGGTCGTAGCAGCAACTGGGCATCCTGTAGGTGGGGTATGCCCTTTTGGCTTAATACAAGCTATACCCATTTATCTGGATTATTCTTTGCAAGCCTACGAGCATGTTTTCCCGGCAGCAGGTGCATCGAATACGGCAATCAAGTTGCATATCAACGATTTGTTTGAACTGACCCACGGGCAGTGGGTAGATGTTATCCAATCAGAAATTGTATGATTGGAGTGACAATTATACGATATTTGATGGATACCTATGAATATGGTCAGCATTCGGAACCCCTAGGGGGTTCCGAATGTCCTTACTTTCGGTTAGTATATATACAAGGCTAATTCCAAAGGAGTATAATAATGGAAAGCATGTACAAGGTATTATCAAGATAAATATCTTAATATTCAAAATTGTTTTGGAGGTGTGTTTTTATTGAAACATAGTAAAAAAGTGCTTGCCGGTATAGGCGTTCTCTTGTTAGCAACCCTTATTGGTTCACAAAGTTTGTTTAATATAAAAGGAATCGCTACAGTGAGTCAATATGACGAGCCCAAAACTATAGAGCTTATTGTTCAGAAACGCCAAGGAAGTGATTCGCTGTCCTTACTTCAGTCGGTGGGGGGGATACTAGTCGCAGAGACACCGATAATCAATGGATTTGTTGCTGAGATTCCAGCAGATTCGTTGTTCAAGTTTACTCAACAAGAGGGCGTGTTACGCTATTCCCTGAACCATCCAGTTGTCATGGCGGGAGCTATTGGGGAAAAGATGAGAATAGGTCAGGGAAACCAATTTGACAAACCTCTACTCTTCGCCAACGATTATAGACAGCTTGTGAAAGCGGATGCTGTCAATGAAAAAGGAACAGGTGTAACAATCGCTGTTTTGGACAGTGGTGTTGGATCCGATTCGTTTAGTTACGATAGCCTTAATGTAGTTGAAGCGGTCATCGTTAATGACGATGCAACAACACCAGAGGACTTATATGGCCACGGAACCCATGTAGCAGGTATAATTAATGGCAAAGGACTTAATGAGGTCATAGGGATAGCTCCAGAGGCTAAACTGATTAATGTTAAACTTGGGGACGATCAGGGTAACCTAAGCGAAATTGACTTATTGATAGGTTTACAGTGGGTGTATGATTTCAAAGACGATTATGATATTAAGATTGTCAATCTCTCGGTTTCTTCTTCTAAAGCTGAGTCTTACCTTACTAGTCCCTTGAGTGCGGCGGTTGAGCAACTTTGGTTAAATGGGGTAACTGTTGTCACTGCAGCTGGGAACGATCTTAATAATCCTACGGATATTAATTACGCTCCGGCAAACAATCCATTTATTATTACGGCAGGAGCAGTTGACGGTATGGGAAAAAGCCCTCAACAAGCTGAAATTGCCAAGTGGTCTAAGCGTGGACTCACGTCCGAGGGTGTACCTAAGCCGGAGGTAACCGCACCAGGAGTCAAAATTATTTCCCTTCTGTCTAGGAATGACGCTATTTTAGCGGTTGAGCATCCGGAGGCAGTTATCAACCAGAATTATATCCAAATGAGCGGTACATCAATGGCCGCACCCATGGTTAGCGGTACGATAGCACTCATGCTGGAGGCAAACCCTGGGTTAACCCCTAATGACATTAAATCTATTTTGCTCGCTACAACCATTTCGTATAAAGACATGACGGATACTGCGGGTGTTATTGATGCTAGAAAAGCAGTTGAAATTGCCAAAGATACTAAGAAATTTCTTGAAATTAAGAAATATGAGAATTCGTGGCCACTTTCTTACTATATGTTAGATTCTGGTGAATCGATTGATTGGACAAAAGCATCTTGGACAAAAGCATCTTGGACAAAAGCGTCTTGGACAAAAGCGTCTTGGACAAAGGCGTCTTGGACAAAGGCATCTTGGACGATGGATTATGTGGAGTAATGGAAGAAGTGGGGTTCAGTAAATACGGGTAAAAGCAGTCTGAAAGACTGCTTTTTACTAACGCTTAGGGGGTAGCATGAATAAGTTAACAGCAGGGTCCAGGGGTTATATTGGGTTTCACGTGCTGGTTACCTGTTTAATAGTTTATAATGTCCTACTACATTCAAATGACGCCATAGAGTTCTCTAGGGTCATACCCTTTATTATTTTTGGGATTATGTTTGAGATTCTCCGCTTCAATGTTGTCAGTTTTGCGGGGGAGAAGTTTAATATTTCTGCTGGGTCAGCAATTATTCTAGCGGCTGTTATGCTGTTCAATCCTGTAGAACTAATACTATTTGCTTTCTGTTATGGGCTTTCAATAGTAATTTATCCCAAAATACTCTCACCATCCAAGATCATTTTCAATCTCACGGAAACAGTTAATGTTACTTATATCACCTTTTTGGTTTGGGATTTCCTTCATATGGAAAATGAATTACTGCTAAGCACAGGGAATATTTTTCCTGCATTAGCAACAGTATTTGTTTTTGTGATCCTGGATTTATTCGCGGTTTCCATTATTGTTTCCATAGCATCCCAAACAAACTTACTTAAAATATGGAGAGATTCACTAGAGTGGGTTATTGTAAGTGATGCTTTAACGACTTTTATCGGATGGATACTGGCCGTGGTGTATATGGAGTTTTATTTATACGGACTATTGGGTTTTGTACTACCTTTACTCCTCATGCGGTATAATATGTTTCTTTTTGTAAAAGACAAGGAAAACCAAGTCGCACAATTGCAAGGCTTTAATGAATTGCTGAAAGATAACAATGAACAGCTTATATTTACCCTATCCCAGATTATTGATGCCAGAGAGAATAGTCTACTTGGACACTCGGTTACTGTTGCTAAATATGCTGAAGCCATAGCCGCGAAGCTCCATTTTACAAAAGAACAAGTATATGATTTGAAACGAAGTGCCATGCTGCATGATATCGGAAAGCTCGGGATAAGTGAAGTAATATTACAAAAGCCTGGAAAACTTACTGAAGAAGAATTTAAAGTGATTAAGCACCATTCCCTTATTGGTCAAAAAATTCTTGGAAACATAAAGGGTATGGAAAAGGTAGCTACCGTTGTTTTACAGCATCATGAGCAATACAATGGAAAAGGATATCCTAATCAGCTCAGCGGTGAGGAAATCTTGCTCGAAGCGCGTATTGTTGCACTATGTGATGCCTTAGATACGATGCTTTCAACTCGATCCTATAAACAGGGATGGTCGATAGATCAAGCAGTTGCTGAATTACTTCGCTGTCGCGGAACACACTTTGATCCCCAAGTAGTCGATGCCTTTTTGGCGCTGAAAAACGAATTAGACGATAGTTTTTTCGCGAATTCCTTTGAAGCCAAGCAAGTGGCGCTGCTCTTGGATAATCTGTTGACAATTAAACAAATATCTGGAGATGGAGAGAGTACTTAGACTAAGTGCTCTCTTTTTTTGGACAACCCTATGCAGTTGACCATTTCCCATATTAGGATTATTATTTATAATTGGTAGGAAGACAGATATTTTCAACGGAAGGAACTAGTTATGTACTTAAGTTTTAATAAAAGAAATAGCGGTTATAGATACTATTTGACGAATAAGTATTGGGTTATTTTCATTGCATTATTTTGTGCGGTCCTTTGGGGGAGTGCTTTTCCGGTCTTGAAAGTCAGTTATGCTGAGCTTGGGATCACACCGGATGATCGTTATGCGATGATCGTCCTCGCCGGAATACGATTTTTGATGGCTTCCTTGCTCATTTTCTTTTTAGTTGTTGTAGGAATTCGGCAATCGCCAAAGGTGAAGATTGCCATGCTACCTCAGATCTTTTTATTAGGCATACTGCAAATTAGTTTGATGTATTTCTTTTTCTATATTGGACTCGCTCAAACCACTGGGATGAAAGGGGCAGTTTTATCCTCGGCAAGTATCTTCCTTGTGGTAGTATTAGCACATTTTGTCTATGCCAATGACCGGTTAGATTGGCGTAAGGCACTTGGCTTAATAGCTGGCTTTACAGGGATTATTTTGATAAATTCGGGAAAGGACTTTACCTTTGATTTTTCTTGGCAGGGTGAAGGCTTTATGATTTTATCCGGTCTGGTCAGTGCGTTCGGGACAGTTTTAGCGAAACGGATTTCCAAAGAGATTCATCCCTTTGTTCTGACAGCGTGGCAAATGCTTTTAGGATCGCTACTCCTGATCGCTGTGGGTCTACCACACTTAAAACCTCAGGCTATGGTCTTTACGAACAAAGCCTTATGGCTTCTCTTATACTCAGCGTTCCTTTCTGCAATCGCTTTTTCTCTCTGGTATGCTATTTTAAAATACAATAAAGCGGGAGAAATAAGCGTCTATAAGTTTATGACCCCTGTCTCTGGAAGTATGTTATCTGCCTTGTTCATACCCGGTGAACGCTTCACCCTTAATATGTTTATGGCCTTAGCGCTTGTGGCGGTTGGAGTGATCATAGTGAACTACCACAGAACGATCCCCAAAGAAGCGTTGCTGAGGGAGGCACCCTACTAAAATCGAAGTTCGATATTCGAGGTTCGTGGTTCGAAAGCCGCATATTCAAGCTCTGACTTAAGTTACTCTATCGTATGGCAAAAGGACTGATTACGTGGAGATCGCTGGAAAAATTATGGTTTACATTATTATGTCTTGTTGCATTGCAGGAGCAATCGCTTCTGTTTTGAGAGAAGAATCCGGACTCGGTAAAGCCTTTGAAGAAGGATTGCAAACCGTAGGTACCCTTTTTATGCCTTTAGCTGGACTAATGGTTTCCGTACCGTATCTTACGATATTCGCCCAGAAGACGTTTGGCGCGTTATATCAGAAAATTGGTGCGGATCCGGCGCTTGCGGCAACAACCTTTATTCCAAGCGATGTAGGTGGCTATTTGGTAGCCCAGCAAATTGCCCAAACCCCTGAAAACTGGATTATGGCAATGGTTGTAGGTTATATGGCTGCGCCGGTAATTTCTTTTAATATTCCAGTTGGCCTAGCGATGCTGGATAAGAAAGATCATCGTTATTTAGCCTTAGGAGCAATGTCGGGTATTATCGCTATTCCTTTTGGAGTTTTAACCACTTGCATCATATTATTTCTGACGAGCCCTCCGATTAGAATGGCTATTTCAACCACAGGTCCAGCTACCTATATCCTTTCCTTCAATTTAACGAGTATTTTTCTTAACTTAGTGCCCTTAACAGCTTTTTGTCTGCTCCTTGCGCTCGGTCTTAGGTATATACCTGACAAAATGATTAAAGGCTTCCTATACTATGGTCGATTTCTAATGTCTGCCTTAAAGCTGATTGTTGCATTTTCTATCGTCGAGTATTACACAGGGTTTTTCAGCAATACATTTGGAGGATGGGGGTTTAGCCCTCTCTTGGCAGATGATAATGATAAGTTTAGAGCCATAGAACTTTTAGGTACCATAGGTATGATGCTAGCGGGAGCTTTTCCAATGGTTTACCTGATGCAAAGGTATCTGAAAAAACCATTAATGAAAATTGGAACAATTATTGGGCTATCTCCGATGGGTAGTGCTGGTTTATTGGCGGCCTCTGCTAATGTATTAGCTATGTTTGTGATGATCAAGGATATGAGAGCTGCGGATAAAGTAATGTGTATCGCCTATAGTGTTTGTGCAGGTTACTTACTAGGAGATTATTTAGCCTATTCGACAAATTTCCAACCGACCTTAATGTTACCAATTTTAGTGGGACAATTTTCGGGGGGGATATTGGGTATTTTAATCGCTAAAAAAATTGCGGTACCTCAGGCGCTTATTTTTGAACAAACTATAGATAACCTTAAGAATACAAAGCTATAAGGCGCAAAATACATTTATGTGATGATTGTTTAAGGGGTAGAGTTCAGTTATTCTTAATTGTTAATGGAAAAGATATGAATATAGTACAAAAGGATAATCTTAAGAAGAGTAGATTATCAACAGATGGGATGTATGACATGGGAAAGACATTAGTACTAACTGAAAAACCCTCCGTAGGACGTGAGATTGCCAAGATCTTAAATTGTAATCAAAAGGGTAACGGGTGTTTTGTGGGGTCTCGATATATTGTGGTTTGGGCACTTGGACACTTAGTGACACTCGCAGATCCTGAATTATACGATGATAAATATAAGACATGGAAGATGGAAGACCTACCTATGCTACCCGTTAAAATGGACTTAGTGGTGATGAAAGAAACTTCGAAACAATTTGGGGTAGTCAAAAATCTGATGAAGAGTCCAGAAATTGATGACCTCATCATTGCGACTGATGCTGGACGGGAAGGTGAACTGGTAGCGCGCTGGATTATGAAAAAAGCTGGTTGGCGAAAACCCGTCAAAAGGCTGTGGATCTCTTCTCTAACTGAGCGAGCTATTAGGGAAGGGTTCAACAATCTTAAACCTGGCAGAGAGTATGAAACCCTGTACGCTGCTGCAGAATGCCGTGCAGAAGCAGACTGGTTAATCGGACTCAATGTCACCAGAGCATTGACGTGTAAATATAATGCTCAACTTTCTGCTGGGAGAGTTCAAACGCCCACCCTGGCTATGGTAGTGGAACGGGAAAATGAGATAAAACGGTTTGTGCCTAAAGACTATTGGTCGGTTAATGCCTTAGCGACGGGGTTTACGCTCCGTTGGCAGGACAAAAGCGGTCAAACTCGATTATTTGAAAAATTGAAAGCAGATCAAATTGTAGCTAAAGTGACCGGACAAATCGGGGAAGTTTTGGAGGTCAAAAAAGAGGGTAAAAAGGAACTTCCTCCTCTGGCATATGATCTCACAGAATTACAACGGGATGCGAATCGCAAATACGGATTCTCCGCCAAAACAACGTCTACAGTCATGCAACAACTTTATGAAAATCATAAAATAGTGACCTATCCACGCACCGATTCTCGTCATATCAGTGAAGATATCGTTGCGACGTTGCCAGAACGTCTGAAAAGCATTGCGCTAGGCCCGTATGTGGATCTAGCGCGAAGCATCTTGAGAACCAAATTGATCATCACGAAAAGGTTTGTGGACGGTTCGAAAGTATCGGACCACCATGCTATCATCCCCACCGAACAACCTCCGACCTTATCAAGGCTGAGCTCGGAAGAATTGAAAATTTATGATTTGATTGTCAAACGCTTTATAGCGGTGCTCTCACCGGCGTTTGAGTATGAACAAACGCTTGTTAAGGTGGGCATAAAAGGGGAAATATTTACTACCCAGGGTAAAGTCGTGAAGCACAAAGGCTGGCGAAAGGTCTATGAGGGTTCAAGTAGCTTAGTCGAGGACTCGGAAGACGGAGAATCAGAACAAACTCTGCCGGAACTTCGCAAGGGAGAGAGTCTTAAAAACCTGTCCGTGAAGTTAACGACGGGTAAAACAAAACCACCCGCCCGACATACGGAGGCAACCTTGCTATCAGCTATGGAGCATCCTGGTAAATTGATTGATGACCAGCAGCTACGAGAAGTGATGGATCTCAGCCATGGACTGGGGACGCCTGCAACACGTGCTGAAATTATTGAAAAGCTGTTCAATTCTTTTTATATGAATCGACAGGGCAAAGAAATCATCCCCACATCTAAAGGGATTCAACTGATCAGTTTGGTTCCACCCGAACTTAAATCGCCTGAGTTAACCGCTAAATGGGAACAACAGTTGACAGAGATTAGCAAAGGTCGGATAAAAAGTCTAACGTTTCTAACTGGAATAAGGGGGTATGCGACTCAACTCGTAGCAACGGTGATTGGCAGTGCTCAAATCTTTAGACACGATAATTTGACGAGAAATAAGTGCCCAGAGTGCGGTAAGTTCCTCCTCCAGGTTAAAGGTAAGAAAGGCGAGATGTTCGTCTGTCAAGATCGCGAATGCGGTTACCGGAAAGGGATCTCTCAAACATCGAATGCTAGGTGTCCGGAATGTCACAAAAAAATGGAGGTCAAGGGGGATGGAGACAATAAACTATTCTCCTGTGTTTGCGGGCATCGTGAGAAGCTTACAGCCTTTACGAAGCGAAGAGAAGGTGAAAAGAGCAATATAAACAAGAAGGAAATTGGATCATTTCTGCAGAACCAAAATGATCATGGCTTAGTCAATACTGCGCTTGCCGATGCGCTGGCAAAATTAAAGAAGTGAAATTCATTGACGGCTTCTACGAGGTACCACTTCTACTCTTAGTTTTAATAGTTTTAAATCAATTCTAAATTTTCAGTGTATTATAAATAATGTATCATGTATACATGAAGAATATTAATGTCATAAATCCTTGGATGAGGTATAATTGTAAATGGTTTGGCTCTCTTAAATTATCAGGAAGGAGATGAGATAGGTTAAACATATGCGTTTTAGGGATCTCCAGCCTGTATGGAGAGCCTTTTGCTTTCCTCAATATCAAGAGGAAAATCTATAAACCGGTAGAGAGCTCGTGTTGTAGAAAATAAAGTGGTATTTTCTCGATAACATTGCAGGGATTTTTAATATTCTGTCTAATAATACAATAGAATGTATACACAATCAGAAGGAGGAAAAAAAATGTTTCGCAAAAAGTCAAAATCTCTAGTTGCCCTAAGTTTGCTTTTATCCGCTCTTGTCGTAGTAAGTGGGTGTGGTAGCAAGCCAGCACCAACCACTCCTGCCCCCGCTGCAGAAAGCAAAGAACCTATTAAAATCGGTTTCTTGGGTGCCAAGACTGGGGATGTGGCTATCTACGGCCTCAACACCTTGAAGGGCTTGAACATGGCCGTTGCCGAACTTAACAAAAAGGGTGTCCTCGGACGACAAATCCAACTCGTAGAAGAAGACAATGCTGGACAAAAAGATCAAGCGATTAACATCACCAATAAGCTCATTAGTTCGGATAAGGTTGTAGCTATCATTGGTGACCCAACCACGGGTATTACCCGTGTGGCTGGACAGATTGCTAACAGCAAGAAGACCGTCATCATGTCGGCTGGTTCTACTGGTCCGGACGTTGTGGAAATCGGACCCTATGTTTTCCGAGATACCCTGTTAGACACGATTGCTGCTCCCGCAACCATGAAATACGTAATTGAAGAAAAAGGCTGGAAAAATGTTGCCTTAATTACCTCAAAGAACAATGATTATAGCGTAGGTTTGTCCAAAATCTTCGCAGACTCTATCGTTAAGCTCGGTGGTAAAGTAGTCATCGAAGAATTCATTCAAGACAAAGACACTGACTTTAGTGGTCAGATTACAAAGATCAAAGCAGCAAACCCAGATGTCATCGTGTTCTCCGGTTATTATACTGAGGGAGCCCTAATCATGAAGAAAGCCCGTGAAGTTGGAATCAAGGCCGTCATGGTCGGAGGAGACGGACTTCAAGGTGACGATCTAATGAAAATCGGTGGAGAAGCCGTGGAAGGCTCGATCTCCTATGCTGGTTTCTCCCCTGAGCAACCAACTCCAAAAACTGAAGCCTTCATCACTGCTTTCAAAGCAAAATATAGCAATGAATTACCAGACCTCTTCGCTGCCCAAGGGTATGATGCTTTGATGCTGATTGCCAAGGCTATCGAAGAAGCTAAGAGCGCAGATCCAGAGAAATTTAAAGATACCCTCGCTGCAACCAAAGCTTACGATGGCGTTTCAGGCTCCCTCACATTCCAAGCTTCCCGTGAACCAGTTAAGAGCCCAGTTTACCTGCTAGAAGTTAAGGGTGGCAAATTCGCCCTTCTGAAAAAAGTCCCAGTCGAAATCAAGTAATCAATATAAGTTTCAAGATGTAACATGTGGTTTAACGTAAGGGGCAATTCATGAATTGCCCTTACGAGGTAGGACGGTAGCAGCACGAGGTCCCTGGGATCAGTGCTGCTACTAGTTATTCAAAGTAATTTAATGGTTAATACGGTATTAACGTGCTTTAGTTAAGGAGGGGGCCAATGTTTAACAATCTAATGCAGCAAC
>CAKMJS010000044.1 GCA_927405585.1 uncultured Desulfosporosinus sp. | reverse complement strand
GTATCGAAGTGGCAAAACAAAAACGATAGTATGTTGTAAAATGTCAGCCTCCCTGGCCAAAATAAATGGCTTAGGGAGGGTTTTTATTTTGCAGACTAGTTTATAGGAGTTATTGGCACAGTAATTGCATTAAATTAAAGCATTGCAGTTAAGTCGCTCAATTAAGTTCAATTTCGAGACTTCGGTGGGGAGTCTCACACTTCGTTCAATTTGTTTTTAGGGGGAGATAGTAGCAAGAACACTAAACAAGAAATTGTTTTTTCCAATAGAGTATTAAACAAACTCGTTTGAAACAAAATATCTAAGAATAGGAGAGATTAATATGAATGAAAAAATTCGCTGGATACAAAACACGATGCAGAAGGAAATAGGAACGGGTGTATCAACCGAACTTTTTAGTAAGTCGGAAATAGATAAAGCTCTGAATTTCCACCGTACCTTTCCTGATTATCTACCGACCCCATTACGCCAGCTCAAGAAACTAGCAAATAATTTAGGCGTTGGTGGAATCTACGTTAAAGACGAGTCGTATCGTTTTGGCTTGAATGCATTCAAGGCTTTAGGGGGATCCTATGCGATTGGTAGATACCTTGCTCAAAGACTGAACAAAGATATTAGCGATTTACCGTTCGATGTTCTCACCTCGCCCGAGATCAAGGAACAATTAGGGGACATCACCTTTGCCACCACCACAGACGGAAATCATGGTCGGGGTATTGCCTGGACTGCTCGGCAATTGCGCCAAAAATCCGTTGTCTATATGCCTATGGGTTCTTCTCAGTACCGTCTGGATAAGATCAGAGAAGAAGGTGCAGTGGCTGAGATTACAGATATGAACTACGATGATGCCGTGCGTATGACGGCTGTAGAAGCTGAAAAAAATGGCTGGGTGATTGTCCAAGATACTTCTTGGGAAGGGTACGAGGTAATTCCAAGCTGGATTATGCAAGGCTATGGGACAATGTCAGCCGAAGCCTTAGAAGAATTGAATTCCCTTGGTGTCGAGAAACCAACTCATATTTTTGTTCAGGCAGGGGTCGGAGCTTTAGCAGGATCGGTACAAGGTTATTTTGCTTCCATATTTAAAGAAGATTGCCCAAAAACCGTGGTTGTTGAGGCCAACCAAGCCGATTGTTTATATAAATCAGCCCTAGCAGGGGATGGCAAACCTCGGATCGTCGGCGGAGCCATGGCTACTGTAATGGCGGGATTGGCTTGTGGAGAACCCAATCTTATCGGGTGGAATATTTTGCGCGATTACAGCGATCTGTTTGTTTCTTGCCCTGATTGGGTAGCTGCCAAGGGGATGAGGGTTTTAGCGAATCCTCTACACGGAGATCCAAAAGTTATATCGGGTGAATCTGGTGCTGTCACTGCAGGGTTGCTCAGTTCAATTTTGCTAGATGAAGACTTCCAAGGGGCCCGGGAAGCCTTAGGCCTGAATGCAGACTCGCAGATCTTAATCTTTAATACCGAAGGGAATACCGATCCGTATAAATGGCGTAGCATCGTATGGGATGGGGAATTACCGTCAACGGGTAAATAATTATAGGGCGGTCCCTTCTCACGGCACCTTGCCAATCCATGGCAGTCTAATCTCAAAATATCTTTGACCACTCATGGCCAGCGCACCTTATCTCATTTGAGATAAGGTGCGTCTTTTTATTTACTATAAATTATCCAAGTTAAGGGTTACTTATCGAGAGGAGTAAGGGAAATGAAAGGGAAAATGGTATATAATATAGGTTAAAGCAAATTAATGTAAGGGGTAGAGCATGTATCACCTTAGCGATATAGTGAGCACAGTACAACAGACTGCAGACGCGATCGCTGCAGCATTAAAAATCGAAGTGGAAATTGCCGACGCTGATCTTATTCGGGTTGCAGGAACGGGAAAGTATAAGAGTCGATGCGGTGGTCCGATGGATGATGGATTTGTATTTCGGCATGTGATGTCCACGGGGGCATCGGTTATTATTGATAATCCTGGATTTAATGAGCTCTGCCAACCTTGTCCTCGCAGTGGAAAATGTCAAGAGTATGCAGAAGTAGCGATACCCATACGGGTTGAAGACGAGATTATTGGCGTGATTGGCTTAGTAAGCTTCAATGAAGAGCAAACCAAACGCCTGATTGATAATAAGGAATCGCTGCTGCTCTTTCTGGAAAAGATGGCCGAACTCCTGGTCGGAAAGGTCATTGAAAATGAGAAAACCTATGAACGAGATCTGATGACGAGCCAACTTCTCACCGTCTTAAATCTCTTGCATGACGGGATTTTACTGATCAATGATCAGCAGCAAGTAACGAATTACAATACATTGGCTGCTAAATTGCTGGATATTGATGAAACACAGGATCAGGTTTTGTTTCAATTATTGGATGATAAAACACTATGGCTTGCGGTAGAGCGTGGAGAACCGTTTTCTGGTCCGATCCAAGGCAAGCGGGTGGCCACACAACTTTATTGTGATGTTGTCCCGATTAAGAATAATGGGGTTATTGAAGGCGCCGTCATTTCAGTAAAAGATATTAAGCAAATTAAAAAGCTGGTTAAAGAGGCAACGGTGAGTGAGATTGAAACTCATCTTTCGCAGATTATCGGTGATTCTCCTAAAATGAAGGCGCTAAAAACGATGGCCTTGCATGTGGCCCCAAGTAAGGCAACCCTCTTGATTCAAGGAGAAAGCGGCACGGGTAAAGAATTATTAGCTCGGGCGATTCATCAGAGTAGTAAGCGAAAAGGGCATGCCTTTATTGCTATCAATTGCGGGGCTATTCCTGAGAATTTACTGGAAAGTGAGTTATTCGGGTATGAAGAAGGATCGTTCACGGGAGCTAGACGGGGTGGCAAACTTGGGAAATTTGAGATTGCGCATAACGGGACGATTTTCTTAGACGAGATCGGAGACATGCCACTGCACTTACAGGTCAAAATACTACGAGTCTTGCAAGAAAGACGAGTAGAACGCGTCGGTGGTTCGCGCTCAATCCCCATTGATGTGAGAATAATTGCTGCAACGCATCGAAACTTAGACGCTATGGTCAAAACGGGAGAGTTTAGGGAAGATCTTTATTATCGCTTAAATGTGATTCCTTTAACGATTCCTCCGCTTCGTGATCGTCTAGAGGATGTGCCGATTTTGGTGCAATACTATCTGGATTATTACTCAACGGTAACCGACAGGTCAGTGAGTGGTATCACCCAGGAAACGATCGATATCCTAGCTAGCTATCCATGGCCAGGTAATGTCCGCGAACTAGGTAATATCGTTGAATACTGCGTTACTATGGTGGCAGGCGGGGAGATCACCTCTGACATCTTGCCCCAACGTATTAAAAATGTCCATAAACCAGAGTCTAAAAACTCATTGCTTAACTTAAGATTGTTGGAGCGAGAAGCAATCACAAAGGCCTTAACACTCGTTGATCGTGGGGGGCATAAGGACGATGCGGCAAAATTACTAGGAATCAGCAGAGCTACTCTCTATCGGAAGATTAAGGAATATGAAATTAGTGAAACTAAAACGTTTATCTAGATGGCAGGCAGTCGTAAAGTACTAATAATTATCTTAGAATGGTGTATCAAAGCTAGACTTGTGTATCGAAATGAGACTCACTACACAGATTGTCGAATCGGCGCAGTTCCAGAGAGATAGGGTTGCTAGTTTGGACAATTTAAATTCTCAATTTGAGACTGTGACATAAAAATTACCACTTATAGAAGTGGTAATTTTATGGTTGGAGGGTAGTTTTTAAGAAATAATATAATTGGCATTGTTCTTGCATTAAAGTAGTACCAGAAGGATCATACTAAAGGATGATCAGACCAATTATTAAACCAAATGTTCGAAAGGGGAATTTAGTTTTGGATACTAATTTTGCAAAAGTTCTTGACCTTGCCAAAAAATATGAGCCAGAAATGAGTCGGTTTTTACGAGACCTTATCGCCATCCCAGGCGAAAGTTGTGATGAAAAAGGAACAGTGCTTCGAATCAAGGAAGAGATGGAAAAAGTCGGTTTTGATAAAGTTGAGATTGATCCGCAAGGTAACATTCTCGGTTATGTCGGTCACGGTAAACATCTGATTGCCATGGATGCCCATATTGACACAGTAGGCGTAGGTAGTCTGGAAAATTGGCAGTATGACCCATATAAAGGTTTTGAAGATGATGAGATCATTATCGGCCGAGGTGCCTCTGACCAAATTGGTGGAATGGCATCGATGGTTTACGCTGGAAAAATCATTAAAGATCTTGGCTTAGAAGGCGATTACACATTAGTTGTGGTTGGTTCTGTGCAGGAAGAAGATTGTGATGGATTATGCTGGCAGTACATTATTAAAGAAGATAAAATCGTACCGGAATTCGTGGTCATAACTGAACCCACTGATGGCAAGATTTATCGCGGGCATCGTGGTCGGATGGAAATCAAGGTATTGACAAAAGGTGTTAGTTGTCATGGTTCAGCTCCTGAACGTGGTGACAATGCAATTTACAAAATGGCTCCGATTCTTCAAGAATTGCGTAGCCTACATGAGAACCTCATGGATCATCCGTTCCTTGGTAAAGGAAGCTTAACAGTATCAGAAATCTTCCATACTTCCCCGTCGCGTTGCGCTGTTGCTGATAGCTGCTGGATTTCTGTTGATCGTCGCTTAACTGCTGGCGAGTCATGGGAATATGCAGTTCAACAAATCAAAAATCTTCCTTCCGTCAAAGCTGCCGGAGCAGAAGTTACGATGTACATGTATGATAGACCTTCCTATACTGACCTAGTCTATCCAACAGAATGCTATTTCCCAACTTGGCTGATCGAAGAAGGACATCCTGTAACGAGCACTCTGGAAGATGCTTATAAAGGATTATTCGGGAAAGATCCAATCGTAGACAAGTGGACGTTCTCCACAAACGGCGTTTCCATCATGGGACGATACGGTATCCCTTGCATTGGTTTTGGACCTGGTCACGAAGATCAAGCCCACGCTCCCAATGAACGGACCTGGAAAAAAGAACTGGTGGATTGCGCGGCCATGTATGCGATGATTCCGAGCATTTTTGTTCAGAAGTATGCGGATAAGATGCCTGAGGATACGGAGAATTTAGTCAAAATTAAGTAGGGGCGAGGCGTGATTACGCCGATCGCAACGTTTTGTCGCTACTCCGATTTAGCGCTGAAGCTAAAACGTCAAAACCCCGCTGCTTTCTGCATGTGCGCCGCTCCTTGCCATCCATGGCACCGCGGCATCAGTCCATCACGGCATCTAGCCATCCATGGCGATGCTCTAATCTCAAACGTCCTGTTTGAGTCATGGACAAGCCAGTTGCCGTTTCTTAACGCTTCAGCACTAATCTCCTTTGACGCGACGCCACTAATGCTCTCTCTGTAATAACGCCTCGCCTGGCTGGGACGACGGGGGAGAAGCGTGAATAACCTTCGCACATCCTACAAACTATCAAAAATAATTATAGAATAAGGAGATTGATTATGAAAACACTGAATGATTACATTGAAAAATTAAATAAGTTGAATTTTAAAGAAATGTACAACAATGACTTTTTGCTGACTTGGGAAAAATCTGATGATGAGTTAGAAGCTGTATTTATTATTGCTGACGCTCTTCGCTTTATGAGAGAAAACAATATCTCAACTAAGGTTTTTGAAAGCGGACTTGGGGTTTCTTTATTCCGTGACAACTCTACCCGTACCCGTTTCAGCTTCACATCGGCATGTAATCTTCTTGGACTTGAGGTTCAGGACTTGGATGAAGGGAAATCCCAAATAGCTCATGGCGAAACAGTTCGTGAAACTGCAAATATGATCTCCTTTATGGCAGATATCATTGGTATTCGTGATGATATGTATATCGGCAAGGGAAATGCCTACATGCGTGAAGTTTCCGAGGCTGTACAGCAAGGAAATAAGGATGGAATCTTGGAGCAAAGACCTACCCTAGTAAACCTGCAATGCGATATAGATCACCCTACTCAGTCAATGGCCGATATGCTGCATATCATTCATGAATTTGGTGGCATAGAGAACCTAAAAGGAAAGAAAATTGCCATGTCATGGGCTTACTCACCTTCCTACGGAAAGCCGCTTTCTGTGCCTCAAGGTATCGTCGGTTTAATGACTCGTATGGGAATGGATGTAGTCCTTGCACATCCTGAAGGATATGAGATCATGTCAGAGGTAGAAGACGTTGCCAAGGCAAATGTTGCAAAATCAGGAGGATCTTTCACAAAAACAAACAGCATGGAAGAAGCATTCAGAGATGCCGACATCGTTTATCCAAAGAGCTGGGCTCCATTTGTAGCGATGGAAAAACGTACTGATTTATATGAGAAAGGCGATTCGGATGGGATCAAGGCTCTTGAAAAAGAATTACTGGCCCAGAACGCAGAGCATAAAGATTGGGCTTGCACAGAAGAAATGATGAAGTTGACAAAGGCTGGCAAAGCCACCTATATGCATTGTCTGCCTGCGGATATCACGGGTGTAAGCTGTAAAGAAGGCGAAGTCGATGCCAGCGTATTTGATCGATATCGTATTCCGCTATACAAGGAAGCAAGCTACAAGCCTTATGTTATTGCTGCTATGATATTCTTAAGCAAATTTGAAAATCCACAGGCTACTTTAAAAGCCTTGGAGACAGCCGCAAAGCAAAGAAAGTCAGACTAAGACGTTTGCCTAAGACTAATAAAAAGGACTGAACTAACATCATGAAAAAAAGAGTTGTTATTGCCTTAGGCGGAAATGCACTTGGTAACAATCTGCCTGAGCAGATGATCGCAGTCAAAAATACTTCCAAAGCTATTGCTGATTTGATCGAAGAAGGATACGACGTAGTGATTTCCCACGGGAACGGGCCACAGGTTGGAATGATTCATGAGGCTATGGATGTATATGGGCGTTCAAATCCAATGCATCCAACCTTCACTCCCCTGTCAGTCTGTGTCGCAATGAGCCAGGCCTATATAGGATATGATTTGCAGAATGCTTTGAGGGAAGAACTGTTGGACCGTGGCATAGAAAAGTCTATTACCACAGTAATCACTCAGGTTCGGGTGGATGAGGATGATCCTAAGTTTCTAAATCCTACAAAACCGATTGGCCATTTCATGAACGAAGAAGAGCTTAAGTTTGCGAAGGAAAAAGGCTTTCAAGTAATCGAAGACTCGGGAAGAGGCTACCGTAGGGTTGTAGCCTCCCCGCTTCCTAAAGAAATCATTGAGATTAAAACAATCAAAAATTTATTGAATTCCGGTGAGATCGTCATTACCTGCGGAGGTGGAGGTATACCTGTTATCAGACAAGGACACCATTTAAAAGGCGTAAGCGCTGTCATTGACAAGGATTTTGCCTGCAGTGTCTTGGCGCAGGAAGTTGATGCTGATTACCTGATCATCTTGACTGCCGTAGAAAAAGTGGCAATTAATTTCGGAAAACCTGGCGAAAAATGGCTTGAGAGCATTACAACAGACGAAGCAAATGAATACATGAACCAAGGGCATTTTGCACCTGGATCTATGTTGCCTAAGGTTCAGGCAGCAGTTGAATTTGCAGCTTCAGGAGACAATCGAACAGCTCTCATTACGCTGCTTGAAAAAGCAAAGGACGGAATTAACGGCAAGACTGGTACAGTAATTAAGAGATAAGTAAACTAATGTTAAAACTAATTCTGAAGTGAAAAAGAATGAGCGCAGAGACGTTCCCAGACGGGAAGCACTCTGCGCCATTTTCAGAAATCAGAGGTCAGAAGCCAGAGGCCAGAGACTGGATGGGGGAATTTTATCATGGGTATAGTGTTAAACGGTGCAACTGTTGTTACGGCTGCAGATACGTATCAAGCAGACGTCCGCATTGAAGGCGAGAAAATTGTGGCCATGGGTCATGAGATTAAGCAACCTGAGGATCAGGTGATAAATGTGGACGGCTGCTTGCTATTCCCTGGAGGGATTGATCCGCATACCCACTTTGATCTCCCGATGGGAACGTTTTCTACCTCGGATGATTTCTTATCGGGCTCGAAGGCAGCGGTGCTGGGTGGAACAACAACCATCCTGGATTATGCCACTCAGTTTAAAGGGGAAACTCTGAAAACGGGCTTAGAAAATTGGCACACCAAAGCCGACGGCAAATGTTATGTAGACTTTGGTTTTCACATGGCAATCACTGATTGGAACGCCCAAATTGCCCAGGAAATGACCGAGTTAGTGGACCAGGCAGGCGTATCTTCCTTTAAACTGTATATGGCTTATAAAAATATCCTGCAAGTAGATGATGGCGCATTATTGCAGGCTTTGCGTCAGGCAGGAGAGTGCGGAGCACTGGTTTGTGTACATTGTGAAAACGGGGATGTCGTCGATTACTTGGTGAAGGAAGCGCGGGCTCAAGGGCAGACTGCTCCATATTTTCACCCGCTGACTAGGCCACCTGAAGTGGAAGCAGAGGCAACCAACCGCGTTATAACGCTGGCCCAGCTTGCCGAGGCCCCTCTCTATATAGTTCATCTTACCTGTAGTGGAGCACTCAAAGCCGTGGTAGAAGCTAAATTAAAGGGATTAGAGGTTTATGCCGAAACCTGTCCGCAATATCTCTTGCTCGATGAAAGCTATTATCGTTCAGAAGGTTTTCAAGGCGCTAAGTATGTCATCTCACCGCCCTTGCGACCGGCTCATCACCAAGAGGAGTTGTGGTCGGGTTTACACACAGGGAACTTAGAAGTTGTCGCCACGGACCATTGCTCCTTCAATTATAAAGGGCAAAAGGAACTAGGATTAAGCGATTTTAGTAAAATTCCAAGTGGGGCTCCTGGGGTGGAAACGCGAATGGGATTGCTTTACACCTATGGAGTGATGACCGGCAAATTAACGCTGAACGAATTCGTGGCCCTGACTTCGACGAATGCGGCAAAATTATTCGGATTGTTCCCTCGCAAAGGAACGATCGCTCCTGGAAGTGATGCGGACCTCGTGGTCTGGGATCCCCGGACTTCCTCGACTATAACGGTGGAAGCGCTGCATCAGCAGGTTGATTATACTCCGTACGAAGGTTTCACACAGAAGGGCCAAGCCAAACACGTCTTTCTCCGTGGTCAACACGTGGTGAAGGACAGTCAGCTTCAAGGGACAAGACCCACAGGGATATATTTATCTCGGAAGCCATTTCTTAAGAGAAAGGTTGGGGGAAATGTTTAACATTGACATCAACGATACAGTCTACACTGTACAAGAGAATATGAAACTATTAGATTTTTTGCGTGACGAGGCTCAGATTACGTCCCTGAAAAATGGGTGTGGTGAAGGGTCTTGTGGCGCGTGCATGGTACTCATGGACGGCAAGGCGATGAGGGCTTGTTTATTGACCGTCGCCAAGGCCGCGGGGAAAAAGCTTGTGACCGTAGAAGGGTTATCGGAACGCGAGCGAGAAGCTTATGTATGGGCATTTGCCCAAGCTGGAGCCGTTCAATGTGGTTTCTGTATACCTGGTATGGTGATTAGTGCCAAAGCCTTGCTCGATAAGTCGCCGAACCCCACTCCCCAAGAGGTTAAACAGAGCATTCGCGGCAATATTTGTCGGTGTACGGGCTATGTGAAGATCGAAAAGGGAATTATGTTAGCGGCTCAAGTGTTACGTGGAGAACTTCAAGCGAACGCTCAATCGGGGGCTGGGATTGGGACAAGTATCCATCGTGTGGATGCTCGTGAGAAAGTCCTGGGGACGGGACATTATGTCGATGATATGCACGTGGATCAGATGCTCCACGCTGCGGTGTTGAGGACGCAATATCCTCGAGCGCTTGTGAAAGCTATCGATATCTCGGCGGCACAGGTCTATCCTGGCGTAGAAACCGTCTTGACAGCGGAGGACATTCCTGGGGAGCATAATCACGGTCATATTTTTCATGATTGGCCAACGCTAGTTTCTGTAGGGCAAGAGACACGTTATATCGGGGATGCCCTTGTTTTAGTGGCAGCCCAAACTAAGCGGCAGGCGCGCGAAGCTTTAGACTTGATTAAAGTTGACTATGAAGAGTTAGAACCGATACTTAGCCCGACCCAAGCGCTTGCTGAGCAAGCTTATAAAATTCATCCCAAGGGTAATTTATTAAGCACGACGAAAATTAATCGAGGGAATGCCCAGGAAGCCCTTTCTAAGTCGGCTCATGTCGTCACCCATCATTATTCGACGCCTCCAACGGAACATGCCTTCATGGAACCGGAAAGTGCCTTAGCGATACCTCAGGCAGACGGCGGAATCACGGTCTATGTCGCGGATCAAAGCGTTTATGATGATCAACATGGGATCATGGCAATGCTCGGGCTACCCGCGGAAAAAGTGCGTGTGATCAGTAAGTTAGTTGGTGGCGGGTTTGGTGGTAAAGAGGATTTAAGCGTCCAACACCATGCGGCATTGCTTGCCATTAAGACCCAAAAACCAGTGAAACTCACATTATCTCGTAAGGAAAGTCTCTTAGTTCACCCGAAGCGGCATGCCATGGAATTAGATATCACGACCGGGTGCGATGAGAAGGGGAAATTGACGGCTATGGTGGCTAATATCGTAGCTGATACGGGAGCCTATGCCTCTCTTGGCACGGCAGTTTTGCAGAGGGCTTGCACCCATGCGAGTGGCCCTTATCAGGTTTCGAATGTCGATATTACCGGGCTCTGTGTCTATACGAATAATCCTCCGGCTGGAGCGTTTCGGGGCTTTGGTGTACCGCAGTCTGCTTTTGCTGCGGAAACTAACTTGGATCTCTTAGCGGAAAAGGTAGGGATTTCACCCTGGGAGATTCGGTACCTCAATGCGCTGGAACCGGGAATGATTAATTCTACAGGTCAGATTGTTGATGAGGGGACGGCGATTAAGGAAACTCTGCTCGCGGTTCGTGATGTATATGAATCCCATCCACATGCTGCAGGGATTGCCTGTTGTATGAAAAACACCGGAATTGGGGTCGGTCTTCCTGATACTGGTCGGGTGATACTTAAAGTTCTCAAAGGAAAAGTCGTGGTACTCACCAGTGCTGCTTGTATTGGGCAAGGCTTTGCCACCATTGCCACTCAGATTGTTCATGAGGCCACTGGGTTGCCGATTAACCTAATCGAAGTAGAGGCTCCGGATACCTCGATGACGCCTAATTCTGGCACGACAACCGCTTCTCGCCAGACAATGTTTACCGGTGAGGCAGTCCGTCAGGCCTCACTAAAATTGCAACATGCCTTGCATAATTCCGCTTTGGAGACCTTGGAAGGGAACGAATTTTCCGGTGAGTACAGCGGAAAAACCGATCCCATGAATTCGGATAAGCTTAACCCAATCAGTCACGTAGCTTACGGTTATGCTACTCATGTGGTCTTACTCAATGAACAGGGAAAAGTTGAAAAGGTTGTGGCAGCTCATGACGTGGGTAGAGCGATCAACCCGAAGGCAATTGAAGGGCAAATCGAGGGCGGGGTTACCATGGGATTAGGGTATGCCTTGCGTGAGGATTTCCCACTTGAGAAAGGTGTGCCAACCGCCAAGTTTGGAACGCTGGGTCTTTTCCGTTCGACGGAAGTGCCCGAGATCGAGAGCATCATTATTGAAAAGAATAACTCAGCATTAGCCTACGGAGCTAAAGGAGTAGGCGAGATTGCTTCGATTCCCACAGCACCTGCGGTGGCCTCAGCTTACTACAAGTTTGACGGCAAGCATAGGTGTTCTCTCCCCCTACGTGAAACCCCCTATAAGAAGTAAAAGTAAGAGGGTAGAAGTAGAAGTAGATGGAGTGCATTCCTATGGGTCATTGTCCTTGAGATGGGATTCTTGGAGGTGGGCAATTCGTGAATTGCCCCTACGGGAGAATAATAAGAGGTAGGGCAATTCGTGAATTGTTCGTACGGGAGAAAAATTAAGAGGTAGGGGCAATTCACGAATTGCCCTCCCACGGTAGGAGAAAAACATTGGCAAGTTCAGAGACCGGGTTACCAAACAGTTGGGCAAGTGGTAGTTTGTGGAACTTGACAGAATATGTGAGAGTTGTCACGTTCATCGGAGCAGGAGGGAAGACAACCTGTCTTCGATCGCTTACTCGAGAAATTGACGCCGCTGGGCATCGGGTGATCGCAACAACCACGACGAAAGTCTTTCCCGAGCAATCAATGATGAGTTGGAAAAGTCGCACTCCACCGCTGAGTGAACAAGATGCTTGCTTTTGGTATACTAATATTGAAGCTGAAAGCGGGAAATGGCTGGGCCCTTCAGTTCAAACGGTGGATGATGCTATCGCAAGTGGGGGGGCCATTCCGGAGGTAGGGGCAATTCATGAGTTGCCCCTACCCATGAGTCAGAGAGTGGTGCCTGACTTGCATGCCGGATTGTATTGGGTGATAGAAGGGGATGGGGCTAAGAGGCTTAAGTTAAAATGCTGGGAACCTCATGAGCCACAAATTCCTCTAAAATCGGATTGTGTCGTATTAGTGCTAGATGGTGGTTTGTGGGGGAGTGTCTTACAGGTCGAACAAGTACATAGATCGACTAGTTGTCTGGAACTGCTTGGTCGGGTTTGGGATGCTGAGAGTGCATGGCACTATTTCTTGAGATCTCCTGTTTTTTCTCCCCGATATGATCAAATGTCCTGGGTTATTCTCCTGAATTGTCATGGAGAAGAGGCAAAGAACGAGGATTTGCTGGAGCGCTTCGAGCCTTTGCTTGAGTTAAAGCAGAGGTGGACCGAAATTCAACAGGAGGTCAAAAGCTTGGACTATCGGCCAAACCATTTGCGAATAGCAGCGGGGGATGCCAAGGAGGGGAAACTACAGTGGTTCGATTTGTGGTAATGGCTGCTGGTAAAGCGACCCGGATGGGACAAGATAAGCTCGTGCTACCCTGGAAGGATACGACAGTGCTCGGTAATGTTCTTCAGATTGTCCTGGAGGCTATCACACTTCAAGGGCGTCATTCATCAAGTAAAGACTTAAGCTTATTGCTCGCAGAAATTTACGTTGTGGCCAGACATCCTATCGAAGCCTATCTCAAGGAAGATCGTATCAAGATGTTTAATAGGTATGGTGGGGTTTGGTTTCAAGTTCCCAGTTCCAAACCGCTAGCGGAGACGATTCGTTATGGTTTACAAGATTTGAGCAGTAAGGTTCAGTCGATCGGATTTCTGCCCGGGGATCAGGTTGGAATTACGGCTCAAGGACTTGCCGACTGTCTAGATCACGTGCAACAGGTTTCTCCAGACTTTCTGGTACCGATGTCTGGGGATAAAGCCGGATCACCAGTTTTTTTTCATAAGCGATACCTTCCAGAACTTTTGGCACTACAAGGGGAACAGGGTGGTAGAGAAGTTTTATACCGGTATCCAGAACGATGGTGTAAGTATCCGGTGGAGGATATGTTTTTTCTAGATGTGGACACTCCGGAGGAATACAAGGCGTTACTGGGTCAAATAGGTAAGGCACCAGTGTGATGGGGGGAGAATCGTGCGAATGACAAACAAACTCGTCATGAAGGGGCCGGTGGTTTTAGTTCGCGGAGCTGGAGAACAAGCCACCGGAGTGGGCTGGGTGCTAGCAAAAGCAGGTTTTCGAGTGGTGATGACGGAAGTGGCTGAGCCCCTGATGGTTCGTTGGCCTGTCTGCTTTGGGACAGCCATATCGGAAGGGCGATGGGAAGTTGAAGGGATTAGGGCAAGAGGTGTTGAGAATCCGATAGAATGCGATGCAGCGTGGCGTGCGGGGGAAATACCCGTCTTAGTCGATCCTGAGCTGGAGGGTCTGTCAGTACTGAACCCGTTAGTCTTGGTAGATGCTATCATGGCCAAACGTAACTTAGGGACAAAGCGGAGTATGGCTCTTCGGACCTTTGGTTTGGGGCCAGGTTTCACGGCAGGGGTGGATGTCGATGTCGTCGTGGAAACAAATCGTGGGCATCATCTAGCGCGCCTGATCTATGACGGAGCGGCCCAGCCGAATACAGGCGTTCCGGGAGAAGTAGCGGGTATCTCAAGAGAACGTGTTATTTATTCTTCCAAGACGGGAATTTTTAGAGCCAAGCGGGCTATTGGTGAACATGTTTCAGTGGGGGATTGTTTGGGTGAGATAGATGACGGGATTCGACCTGAAGAAGTCTTTGCGTCCTGCAATGGTGTTCTAAGAGGACTATTGCGATCAGAGACTCCAGTCGCCGTGCAGGTTAAAATTGGGGATATTGATCCTCGCGGACAAGAGGAATACTGCTGGACGATTACTGAGAAAGCTAGGGCACTTGGAGGCGCAGTATTGCTCGGTATTCTAGAAGGTGGGATAGTTAACTCTCTGTGTGCCAAAGAATAAATATAATTGAAATGTAGATTACAACAGAGCACAGCTCAGCTGACTAGGTTAGCCTAGAGAATCACGGATAGAACGTGAACTCATAGATTAGGAAAAATTGGAAATTAAATATTTTGTGTTTTCAGGTAGGAGAATACAAATAGATCGCGAATATATACAATGTCAGATTGATTTTTAGAAAATTTGAATAATGATTAGTTACTCATATAACCTTGATAATAGGATCAAGGGTTTCTACGAGGCAACCGTAATTGCTTCTCTATGAGCCAGGGATGGTTTATAGGGTTTTGCGATAGGGTTGTTTTTTTGTGTGCTTATATATAAAAGGGGTGAAATAATGAAGTATTTTCAACCACGGAGCGTGAGTGAAGCAGTAGAGTTAGCCCGGACAACTGAGTCTTCTTTCTTGGCAGGAGGAACGGATCTTGTGTTGCACATGCAGACGGGTAAAGTCCAGCCCAAGGCCCTTATCGATCTGGGTAAGATTGCAAAACTTCGCGAAATCATAGAAGCCGAAGACTATTTAGAGATCGGAAGTATGGCAACCTTTGCAGAAATCGGACAAAGTAATCTCGTTTCGCAAAATGCTTTTGCCTTATGGCAAGCTTGTCAAACGATGGGCTCCCCTCAAATCAGAAACAAGGCAACCTTGGGCGGTAATTTAGGAAATTGCTCTCCCGCGGCCGACGGCTTACCACCGTTACTAGCGTTGGGGGCAGAAGTACACCTGATTACGAGAGAGGGCGAGGAGATTATTCCGCTAGCCAGCTTACTTATTAGTACTCCTCTCGTGCCTCAAGATACGCTGATACGGGGCTTTCGTATCCCACGGAAGGGTTTACAAAGTGGATTTGCCAAACTTGGGCGACGACAAGCGTTAGCGATTGCTCGCCTAAGTGTTGCTGTAGCTATAGAAGTAAAGGGTAAGCAGGTAGGAAAGGTTAGCGTTGCTTTAGGCGCGGTGGGCAGACGTGCTTTCTTGAGTGAAACCCTTGGTCTGGCCTTAAGCGGTCAGGAATTAAATGAGGCTTGGATCGAAAAAGGGGTCGAAGAAGTTCAAAGGGTTGTGCGCATTGCTCTAGGAGACCGTGCGTCAGCACCCTATAAACGAGTGGCGGTTGCTGGGGTTTTCCGGGAGGCTGTGGCTTCTTTCATTCCAGAAGGAGGGTCAATGGTGTGATGGATATAAAATTTGTGGTGAATAAGAAACCCTACACCTTGAATGTCGACCCAAGAGAACGTTTAATAGATGTCTTGCGCAATCGGATAGGGCTCATGGGAACCAAAGAGGGCTGTGGTGAAGGAGAATGCGGGGCATGCACCGTGATTATTGATGGAAAAACGGTCAATTCCTGTCTTCTACTCGCGGCTCAGGCTGACGGGTGTGACATCACCACAATCGAAGGGGTAGGGAATCGGCGCTCTCCTCATCCAGTTCAAAAGGCTTTTGTGGAAGTAGGAGCGGTGCAATGTGGTTTTTGTACGCCTGGCATGGTGTTATCCGCCAAAAATTTGCTGGATAAGATCACTCACCCAAGTGATCAGGAGATTGGTATCGCCATGTCAGGAAATCTTTGCCGGTGTACGGGCTATGATAAAATTCTTCGTGCCGTAAAGCGCGTCGCGGAGGAGGGGGACGTATGAATACAAGAGTCGTAGGTTCAAGGGTTGTAAGAGAAGACGCTTGGGGTAAAGTTTTCGGACAGACTAAATTCCCAGCGGATGTCAATTTGCCGGATCAACTATATGGGGTGGTCGTTCGAAGCCCACATCCCCATGCTCGGGTTAGGAGCGTAGTCATTGAACAGGCGATGGGATTACCTGGTGTGGTGACGGTCTTGACAGCAAAAGATGTTCCCAGTAACTCTCACGGAGTCCTATTTCGGGATCAACCGGTCCTGGCAGAATATATTCGAATGGTCGGCGACCCAATAGCTGTAGTCGGGGCGGAAACGTTAGAACTTGCCCGCGCTGCAGCAAACCTAGTAGTCGTGGATTACGAGGTGTTGCCGGCGGTGTTTGACCCAGAGGAAGCTATGACTCCTGACGTACTTCCTCTTCATCCAGCGCTTCGTCCGACCAATGTTCTCTACCACATGCCGATCCGTCGCGGAAGCATGGTGGAGGGCTGGGCCAGAGCGGATGTGGTGGTTGAGCAAGAGTATAGTACTCAGCATGTCGACCATGCGTTCTTGCAACCAGAGGCTGTGCTGGCTCATGTGGATGAACGTGGGCATATGGTGGTGCAGACAGCGACCCAATACGCACACTATGATCGAGGCGAAATCGCGCAAGCCTTAGGTCTCCGCTTTAGTCAGGTTCAAGTTAAAACTATGGCTGTAGGAGGAGCTTTCGGAGGGCGCGAGGATATCTCTCTGCAAATTATGGCGGCCTTAATGGCTTGGACGACCTTGCGTCCGGTTAAAATGGAAAACACTCGGGAAGAATCCTTTTATTCTCATTCCAAACGTCATCCGATGAAAATGCATTATAAAACAGGTGCGACGAAGGATGGCAAACTAGTGGCTATGGAAGCGAGAATTGTTGGCGATGCGGGTGCGTATGCATCGTGGAGCATCAATGTTTTGCGAAAGTCCGCTGTCCATGCTACTGGGCCGTATGAGATCCCGAATGTTTCTGTTGATAGTTATGCCGTATTTACCAACAATCCGTTTTCCGGGGCCATGCGTGGTTTCGGAGCGGCTCAGACCGTGCTGGCTTATGAGAGTCAAATGGACCTCTTGGCCAAAGCGTTGGGGATTTCTCCGTTGGAAATACGGCAACGCAATATGTTTAAAGTGGGGAGTACCACGGCGACAGGACAAGTGCTGACTGGTAGCGTCCCACTCGACCAGTGTTTAGAGAAGATTTCACCGTATCTCCAAAGCGGCGTGGACAGTGAACTGGTTCAGCTAAAGCTAAATATCGGGGAGTCTACTCCCACCGAAGCAGAGCAGGGAACGCCCACTGTTAATAGCAGGAAGCTTAGTCATAGAATGAAAAGGCGAGGAATTGGCTTAGGATGTGCTTGGTACGGAACTGGATACGGTAACGGATTTCCTGATGTATCGAGTGCCTTTGTGGAAATACATGATGACGGCTCAGCAACGGTACTAACTGGGGCCGTGGACGTTGGACAGGGTAGCAATTCAATTTATGCCCAAATCGTTGCAGAAGAACTGGGACTGCAGTCTGAAGATATCTGTGTTTATACGGGAGACACAGACGCAACACCGGACTCTGGGACTACCGCAGCAACACGTCAAACCTATAATACTGGGAATGCAGTTCTGAAAGCGGTTCGCCAAGCAAAAGTCCGTTTATTGGATTATGCTGCTCATAAGTTTTCCTGTCCCACTGCGGAGGGAATTGAACTCGAAGCAGGGTTTATTGGGGTAAAGGGTGATCCTTCACGCAGGATGCCTCTGGAGGACATGGTCTTTCAAGCCCGTTTGCAGGGGGAACGCTTTATCAGTGCCGAGAGTTCGACGGCGCTTTCAACGCCGGTTGACCTAGAAACAGGGCAGGGAGCTCCTTACTGGCCGTATGCTTTTGGCTGCCAGATGGCCGAGGTTGAAGTTGATACGGAAACAGGGCTGGTCCGTGTCCTCAGAGTAGTGGCGGTTCATGATGTAGGAAAAGCCTTAAACCCCACGCAAGTAGAAGGGCAAATTGCTGGCGGAGTGACCCAAGGAATTGGGTATGCGTTGCTTGAGGAGCTTGAATTGCACGAGGGAAAAATCAAGAATCCCGCATTTTCTAGTTATTTGATTCCCACGGCCTTAGATGTGCCTAACATAGAAGCATTCTTCGTGGAAGACCCAGAATGCACCGGCCCTTTTGGCGCTAAAGGACTCGGTGAACCTGCGATGCTTCCGACGATATCTGCTGTCATCAATGCCATCAATAATGCCGTAGGAGTAAGGATCACGTCACTACCAGCGACACCAGAAAAGATTCTCGCTGCACTTGCAGATAAAAAGGAGGAATTGGGGTAACTTAGGTTAAAGTGCTACGTTGGCGTTTTAGGACGAATAGTAGGGCAGGGTAATAAACAGAAAATAATTAATATAATTATTTAATGGGAGGGCTATTCATGTCAAACGATACAAGAAAAACTAAAGAAGTTAAAGATACAAAGCTTCCAGAGGGTAAACCTAGTGGCTTATTGGACCGCTTCTTTCACCTGACAGAAATGGGTACCAACGTGCGTACGGAAATCGTAGCTGGACTCACTACGTTTGTGACCATGGCTTATATCTTGTTTGTAAACCCTAACATTTTAGCGGACGCCGGGATGCCAGTTAATGCAACGTTTGCTGCAACGGCGATTGCTGCAGCGTTCGGCACACTGATTATGGGTTTGTACGCGAACTATCCGATTGCCTTGGCACCTGGTATGGGGCTTAATGCGTTCTTTACGTACACCGTCGTTCTTGGCATGGGACTTCCTTGGCAAACGGCACTTGGTGCGGTTTTCATCTCAGGCGTTGTCTTTTTCCTGATGACCGTCACGAAAGTTCGGGAATGGATTATCGATGGTGTTCCTGAGGTACTTCGTCTCTCCATTGGAGTAGGTATTGGTTTATTTATTGCCTTTATTGGATTGAAAAATGGTGGGATTGTTATTGGTGACGCCGTCACCTTTGTAAAACTGGGCGACATGAAGTCAGCAAGTGCAATTGTGACCCTTTTTGGTTTGATCGTAACTGGATTTTTTATATCTAGAAAGATCAAAGGGGGCTTACTGTTCGGGATTGTAGCTACAACGCTTTTCAGTATGCTTATGGGCTATTCTCCATTACCAACTGGTTTGTCTAGTTTTGTAGCAGTTACCAATCCGTTCGAAGTCATTGCCCCGGTGGCATTTGAACTAGATATTTTAGGAGCTTTAAGCTATGGCTTAATTTCAATATTATTTGCATTCACGCTCGTGGATTTATTTGATAATATTGGAACACTAATCGGAGTATCGCGTAAAGCAGGCCTTATGGACAAAAACGGTCATTTACCTCGTGCTGGAAAAGCCTTAATGGCAGACTCTGTTGGGACAATGTTTGGAGCAGCCGTGGGAACGCCTACTGTCACTTCTTACATTGAAAGTGCCTCCGGGGTGACCGAGGGTGGAAGAACTGGATTGACTGCAGTCGTAGTTGCGGGTCTCTTCGTGGTTTCACTTATTTTTGCACCACTAATCATGTTGATTCCCGGAGAAGCAACTGCACCCGTTCTTATACTGGTGGGTGTCATGATGATGAGTGACGTAGTTAAAATCAAGTTTGATGACTTTACAGAAGCTTTACCTGCTTTTATGACTATCGTGATGATGCCTTTAACGTTCTCCATTGCTCAAGGTATCGCGTTTGGTTTCATGTCTTATACGATCATTAAATTGATCTCAGGACGGCATAAGGAGAACAATCTAGTCATGTATGTCTTCACGATTCTCTTTATCTTACACTTTATACTTGGTAGCCATTAGTCGTAATTGTTATAACCTGACTAGGAGTGATGGGCGAGGTGTGAGGTTTTGAGAAATCAACTTGGCTCAGTGGAGTTCAAAAACTCCACTGAGTAAGCAAGTTTGAAACACGACGTACGAAAAGCTATGCGCTTTTCGATGTGGAAAATCCTTTCGCAAGAAGGAAAAGGGGGACAATAAATGCGTAGTCTCTTTAAAAATGCAACGATCGTAACCATGAATCCAGAGCGTGAGGTTATACAGGGTGATCTGCTCGTCGATGGATCACAAATTGTAGCGCTCGGGGGAGTCATTGACCAACCTGCCGATCAAGTGATCGAGCTCAACGGTGATTTACTGATTCCCGGCTTAATTCAAACCCATATCCATCTCTGCCAGACCTTGTTTCGAGGACAGGCGGATGATTTGGAATTATTGGATTGGCTGAAATTAAAAGTTTGGCCGCTAGAAGGCGGGCATGATCCAGACTCCCTCTATGATTCCGCATTGCTTGGGATTGGGGAATTGTTCCTTGGAGGAACAACGACGATTGTGGATATGGAAACCGTACATCACACAGAACACGCTTTTGAAGCGATTCTGGAGAGTGGTTTGAGAGCCTTATCTGGCAAGGTGATGATGGATGATTGCAACAAGGATATTCCAGCTTTTTTACGGGAGTCGACAGACGCGTCCGTCCAAGAAAGCGTTGACTTATATGAAAAATATCACGGTAAAGGGAATGGACGTCTCGAAGTTGCTTTCACGCCTCGTTTCGTTGTCTCCTGCACCGACACGCTATTAAGAGAAGTTTCACGAATTGCTCGAGAGAAAAATGCCTTTGTTCATACACACGCTTCAGAAAATCTTGGAGAAATTCAGATTGTGGAGAACACGCGCGGGATGCGCAATATCACCTACTTAGATAAGGTTGGCTTGACGGGCCCGAAACTCATCCTCGCTCACTGCATTTGGCTGGATGATGCTGAAAAAGATATCTTGATCCAGACTAAGACGCGAATTTCACATTGTCCAACCTCAAACCTCAAACTTGCCTCGGGGATTGCGCCCATTCCGGAAATGATGAGACGTGGAGCAGAGGTTTCCATCGGTGCAGATGGGGCACCCTGCAATAATAACTTGGACGCGTTCAGGGAAATGCGACACGCGGCGTTGATTCAAAAGCCCTTACATGGACCTACTGCTATGCCTGCAAAAAGCGTGTTTGAGCTCGCTACACTTGGTGGTGCTCGTGCTATTGGGCATGAACATGATCTGGGAAGTTTAGAAGTTGGAAAGAAAGCAGATTTGGCAGTCGTTAGTCTGCAGGGTTTACACACTTGGCCGAAAGAACATGTCGATGTTTATTCACAGCTGGTTTATCAAGCGACTGCCTCCGATGTTCGTCTTACGATGGTAGACGGACAAATAGTGATGAAAGATCGGCAGCTTCTGACGATTGATGTTCCAAGGCTTAAGGTGAGTTCGACGAAGAGTCTGAATCGGGTCATGGGTCGAGTAGGTCTGTTGTAGGGGACGCAGTGTGACACAGCGCGAGGTGCATACGTCACAGAGCAAACTAGCCGTTCAAGCTTTTTCCTCTGGGTACGGGATGCCCGCCAAATGCGCCGTCCGTGGCGCAGTGGCGGCAGTGCCCGTCCTTGGGCACTGTCCCGGTTTGGGGTCGCTTTCACGGAGTTTGCTAATCTGCTTTCGTAAAGACCTCGCGCTCGTGTCACACTGCGTCCCGGGGTTGAGAACGGAGAGACTTTTAGTGGTGCTCTGGGATGATAGTTAGGTCTGCGAGTTTTGTGCTTTGGGGAGACGGCACATTTTATGTGCATCGTTTTGTATTTGAGGAAGCTTTCGGGTGGAAATAGAGCATGCATTCGGGTATGCAATTCGGAGAACACTCCCTTATTTTGCATTGGGGGAATGTGTGGGAAAGAACCGTCCCTTCTTGCATCCATCGGAGAGGAGTGTGTAGTATGTCTAGTTTTAAGCAGAGGATGGATGAGGCCAGGGGGCTTGTTAAAATCGACCTTGTTCTGAGGAACGCCAGGTTGGTTAATGTGTTCTCGGGAGAAATCCATGAGACGGATATAGGGATTCATCAGGGATACTTTGTCGGGATTGGGACGTTCGAGCATGTGGAGAAGGAACTAGATTTGGGTGGAAACTATGTTGTTCCTGGGCTTATTGACGGTCATGTACATATTGAAAGCTCTCACCTTTGTCCAGAAGAATTTTGTTCTCTCCTCCTATCTCATGGAGTTACAACGGCTGTTGTAGATCCCCATGAACTCGCCAATGTCCTCGGTAGTAAAGGGATTCGTTATATTCTTGATAGTGTTGAGAATTTACCTTTTAATACGTTTGTAGCCCTCCCTTCCTGTGTTCCAGCAACGGATTTAGAGACCTCCGGGGCTCACCTGGGAGCGAAAGATTTATATGAATTTATAGCTCACCCCAAGGTGATCGGATTAGGGGAGGTTATGGATTTCCAAGCAGTAATACAAGCAAAGCCAGATATGGTGGAAAAATTAGAACTCCCTGTGTGCTTCCTTGATGGTCATGCGCCTGGAATATCTCCGCAGGATCTTAATGCTTATTATCTTGCGGGAATTCATACTGAACATGAGTGTACTACACTAGAAGAGGTCAGAGACCGCTTGCGACGGGGCTTTCATGTGATGCTCCGCGAAGGAAGCGCTGCTAAAAATCTCTTGGATCTTCTGCCAGCGGTCACTTTTGGGAATTCGGGACAATTCCTCCTGGTGACGGATGATCGTCATACTATTGACCTGCTCCAAGAAGGAAGTGTGGATCACCTTGTGCGTTTAGCGATTGGGGCAGGTATGGATCCCATTCAGGTGATTCAAATGGCGACGATAAATGCGGCACGGGCAATCGGGCTCCCCCAACTGGGTGCAGTGGCTCCAGGGTATCAAGCTGATTTTGTTATTTTGAAAGACCTCAATCGATTTGATATCGAGGAAGTCTATTGGAGAGGGGTAAGACAAAGCAAAAGAGGAGAGCGTCCACACTTTCAGCGAAGTGGTAACAAGGGACTTACAGAGAGCGTACATCTCGGGAAATGGTCCCCGACTAAACTAAGAGTCTTTGCCAATGAGGAATCTGAATCGACTCGTGTCGCACTGGTAAGGGTTATTGGAGTTCAGGGGCATTCGCTAGTCACGTCCGCCTTGATACGTGAACTGCCGGTAATGGATGGACTCGTTCGAACAGACCTCACCCAAGGAATTGCCAAACTAGCGGTGCTCGAACGCCATCATGAGACTGGGAACGTCGGTGTCGGGTTCGTCGAGGGATTAGGCTTGAAAAAAGGGGCCATCGCTTCAACAATTGCCCATGATTCACACAACTTAGTTGTTGTGGGAATGAGCGATGAAGAAATGAATCTAGCTATTCAGATCTGTGTAGAGATGGGTGGTGGACTTTGCGTCGTGGATGGGGATCAGGTGATCGGCAAGCTCCCTTTACCGATTGCAGGTCTCATGACGGATCAAGAGGCTGAAGCCGTCGCTAAAACTCTCGGCGAGTTACATATGAAGGCACATTGTCTTGGCATTAGTGATACGGTCGATCCATTTATGTCTTTGGCTTTTCTTTCTTTACCAGTGATTCCGGTATTAAAGCTAACGGATTTAGGATTGGTCGATGTGGAACATTTTAAATTAATTAAAACGGTCTTATAAAATTGTAGACACAATATTTTTAGAAACTGTCAAACAAGTCATCTTAAGTTAGAATTACTGACTTGAGATGACTTGTTTTTGCTTCAAAGGGGATAATAAAGAAATTACCTATCGGGGGAACCTGCGAAGAAACTATAAACAGTAGGATAATGGAGGTCATAGCCTTGAATAAAGAGAAATACCACAAACGAGAAGGTTTTTCCAGTAGTATAGGAGTTATCGCTGCTGTCCTTGGTTCGGCAGTTGGACTAGGAAACATTTGGAAGTTTCCCTATGTTACAGGTGCTAATGGAGGGGCTGCCTTTATCCTTGTGTATTTGCTGTGCCTTGCCTTGGTTGGAATACCGGTGATGTTATCCGAGCATTTGATTGGCCGTCATACAAAAGCCAATGCGGTGGGCGCCTTTAAAGCATTACAACCGAGGCGTCCTTGGTTTTTAGTCGGAGGAGCAGGCGTACTAAGCGCATTTCTGATTATGGCTTTCTATACTACGGTTGCGGGTTGGGTGTATGCTTATATTTTTAAAGCAGCAGGAGGTGCGCTTCTGACTGCAAACCCGGAGGATACTTCCTTAGTTTTTAACACTCTCGTATCAGGTGTGGGAGAACCCTTGTTTTGGCAAATATTTGTTTTGCTTGTGACGGGAACAATTATTATGGCTGGCGTGACCAAAGGGATTGAACGAGTTACAAAAGTCCTAATGCCCCTTCTCTTTGTACTGCTTATTATTATGGATATTCGGTCCTTGACGCTTCCAGGTGCTGGAGAAGGGCTTGCGTTTTTATTCAAACCCGATTTTTCTAAAATAACGGTCGGGGTAATCTTAGCTGCTCTTGGTTTGGCCTTTTTTAAGCTCAGTGTAGGGATGGGCGCGATGATTACCTATGGAAGTTATATCAGCAAAAACGAAAATCTACCGAAGATGGCCATTAGAGTCGCACTGGCGGATACCTTGGTTTCACTAATGGCTGGTATTGCAATTTTTCCTGCGGTTTTTGCGTTTGGTTTTAAGCCCGATGCCGGACCATCATTATTATTCATTACAATACCAACCGTCTTTAATGCTATGCCTTTTGGCAGGGTATTTATGGCTTTATTTTTCGTTCTCACTGCGATCGCAGCAACTGGTGCTATGCTCTCCTTGCTGGAAGTTCCGGTGGCCTACTTAACAGAGCAGTATCAATGGACGAGACGGAAAGCGACCTTGGTAACTATCTTAGGAATTGGTTCTCTTGGGTCCACAGCGACACTTTCTAATAGTATTCTTGCCAAGGTTACTGTGTTTGGGAGGACGTTTTTCGATTTCTTTGATTTTACAACGTCTAATGTTTTGCTGCCAATTGGTGGTATCTTCATCGCATTATTTGTAGGTTGGCAGTGGGGATATGCCAACGTGAAACAAGAAATGTCCAACGACGGACAGTTAAAGAATGATCAATTAGTACGGATTTATATGTTTTTGGTGAAATTTATTGTGCCGATTGCAATTGTTCTCGTGCTATTGGCGGGGTTAGATCTTATTAAACCCATTATTTCTTTCATCAATCAATAATTTATTCGGTACTAATTAGGCAATAGGACCTAAGGGAAAATTTTTAGGAAATCTACTATTCAAGAGGATTTAGATAAATTATGACGAAGTAAATCGTTTAAGCAGTTTATAGGCAGTTTATAGGTAGTAAATTGGATAGGGTGAGAGCATTCATGCGTTTGGTTAATACACGGTATGTCGAGGAAGGATCCGTCTTAGCACGTCCAGTTATCAACTCATCTGGTCGGATTTTATTGCAGTCAGGTGTTCGCGTGACAGCTTCATATATTGGACGTTTAATGGCCATGGGCTATGATGTGTTGTTTATTCAAGACGACCGACTAGAGGACGTTGAATTTCATATGTCCATTACTGGTCAAACTCGCGAAGCGGCCTATAAGACCATTGAAAACGTAAGTAAGTATATTGAGAGCGGTAATGAGTCGGCTCTAAAAGCAGTTAGTATCCGAGAGACGATTCAGCAAATGTTGAATGATCTCTTATTTAGTTCTGATATCCTCGGTAATTTGACGGAGATTCAGGGATATGATGACTACACCTTCCATCATTCAATCAATACAACCATTATGGCGCTGGTATTGGGCCTTGCCTCCGGGTTTTCCGAACATAAGTTGCTTGAATTTGGGATGGGCGTCCTGATGCATGATATCGGGAAAATTCAAGTCCCAGCGAGTATTTTAAACAAGAAAACACCGTTATTAGCTGAGGAGTTTGAGGAAATCAAGCGACATTCTACTATCGGGTTTGACATTTTGCGTAGAAATAATGATTTTAGCTTACTTTCCGCCCATGTTGCTTTTCAACATCATGAGAAATGGGATGGGTCCGGTTATCCGAGAGGGCTTAAAGGAAACGAAATTCATGAATACGGAAAACTAGCGGCAGTCGCTGATGTGTATGAAGCACTTACCAGTAGGCGCGTTTATAGGAAGGCAATCGAACCCAATGATGCCTTCGAGTATATTATCTCTCAATCGAATAAACATTTTGACCCTCAGGTCTTAGAAATCTTTAAGAGACACATTGCCATTTATCCTTCTGGGTCAGGAATCCTATTAAGTAATGGTCAAAGAGGGAATGTCGTGAAACAAAACCCAGCTTTCCCTAATCGACCTTTAGTAAGGGTTTTTTATCAAGGTGAAGAAACTCTACCTGCTCCGATCGATTATAATCTGATCGATCAACCCTCACTAATGATTGTTGCAGTCGAGAATCGCTAGTTGAACTCCTTCAGCAAGAATAAAAAATAGGCCTACTTTCCAAGGCCTATTTTTTATTCTCGTTAAATATGACCTCACTTGAGTGGAGGTGGGTTTTTTAAGACTTTTCTAAAAGGGATTTAAAGGCATCAATCTGCTGAACGGGGCGCTGACAAGTAAAGTTTTGACAAAGATAGGCTGTGATATGACTTGGATCAAGTGAGTAATCCTTGGTCCAGGGAATAATATCAGGCAGGCTTCCTTCTTGGTAAAGAACAGAAGAGTAGGGGCGAAACTCGGAAAAGAAGATTTGACGCATCTTCGGAAGCTCTGCGCTTTCGAGCGAGCCTGCTAAAATTAATTCCTGACTGGGGTGCAGAGCATACTGTAGGGCTTGGAGAAAGGCTGTATAGCCTGAGGGATGTTCTTCTAAAACGGGGCGAAAGGCAAGTAGTTGCTGTTCCGCTTTCTTATCCCAACGTTGATCGCCGGTCAGGCGTGCTAGGCGAAGTAGGTTGAGCGCAGTGATTGAGTTACCAGAAGGGAGCGCCCCGTCATAACTTTCCTTGGGACGGAAGATAAGCTCTTCGGCATCCGATCCGGTAAGAAAGTACCCTCCGCTTTCTTCATCCATAAAGAGCCCTTCCAGTTCTTCTTGGAAGTGGAGTGCTGTTTGCAGATATTGAGGTTTTCCACTAGCTGAGTAAAGCTCTAGAAGTCCCCAAATGAAAAAGGCATAATCGTCTAAGTAACCAAGATAGGCTGCCTCCCCTTCGCGGTAACGGGCCAAGAGGCGCCCGTCATGACGCACAAGCTGAGAGAGAATGAAATCTGTGGCCTTGGTCGCCGCTTCCAGATAGGAGTCCTTTCCGAGAACTTGTGCTCCTTTCGCGAGGGCAGCGATCATCAATCCGTTCCAGGCAGTTAATATTTTATCGTCCTTATGTGGGTGAATTCGTTGTTCACGTGCTGCAAATAGGCTAAGGCGTGCATTTTCTAAGGATCTCAATACTTCATCTTTGGTCTGGCCGTTGTCTTGTGCGATTTTCGATAAGGCTCCAAGTAATAGGTTGGGATTATTTTTTCCTTCGAAGTTACCGTTAGAGGAGATATCATACACAGCGCAGTACTTTGTGGCAATTTCCTTGCCCAGTACGGCTTCAACTTCCTCCGGGGTCCAAACATGGAATTTTCCTTCTATCCCTTCAGCATCGGCATCTTCCGCGGAGTAAAAACCACCTTCGGGGGAGGTCATGTCTCGAAGGACATAGGTGAAAATTTCTTTGGCCTTTTGGGCATCTTGAGGGCGGTGCTCGACCTGATAGCTCTCTAGGTAAGCCTGTGCGAGGAGAGCATTATCATAGAGCATTTTTTCAAAGTGGGGAATTAACCACTTCTCGTCCGTGCTGTACCTCGCAAATCCAAAGCCAATATGATCATAGATTCCTCCCAAGGCCATTCCGTCGAGGGTTTTTTGGACCATTTCTAAGGCTTTGTCCTGGGGATGGTCCTCTGCATAACGTAGGAGAAAGGTCAAGGTATGCGGCGTAGGGAATTTTGGGGCCTGGCCAAATCCTCCATATCGTGCATCAAAGCTGCTGGCTAAGTTCTGATAAGCTGTATTAATCGTATGCTCCGCCCATGCTTGAAAGGATTCGGAAGGGGAGCCCTCAGCGGTTTTCAGAGAAATATCGCTGACCAAAGGGGCAGAATCGATTGTTGGTTTATTTGTCCGAGTGCGCCCGGAATGGACCGCATCGACAATCTTATCGGCAGATTCTCGCAATTTGCTTTCGCTCGTGCTCCAGAGAGCCCCAACTTGTTCTGAGAGCTGGATCACGCCAGGGCGCCCATATTGCTCAGTTTTCGGGAAGTAGGTTCCTGCAAAAAACGGCTTTTTCTCAGGCGTCATAATAATGGTCAGCGGCCAACCGCCAGCTCCTGTAAGAGCTTGACAAAAGGCCATATACAAATGGTCAACATCGAGACGTTCTTCTCGGTCAACTTTTACGCAGACAAAGTAGCGATTGAGGACAGCTGCAGCTTCATGGTCTTCAAAGGATTCTCTCTCCATGACGTGACACCAATGGCAAGTGTTTTTCGTGACCTAGTATCAGCTATACCCAATAGATAGGAAAATAGGCTTGTTTTCTACCTTCGCAGTTTCAAACGCTTCTTCGCCCCAAGGAAACCAGTTGACCGGGTTGTTCGCGTGCTGGAGAAGGTATGGACTTTTTTCCTTGGTTAATCTATTGGGTGTATTTGTAGTCGTCATGGGCAATCACCACCTTTCAAGTAAATTACTTCGATTAGTATAGGGAAGCATCACCTTAATTATACACCGAACGCCAACCGATTAAGTAGAATGAAGGTTATACCGCACTTGTGGCGACCCCTTGAAATGCGCCAAAGACAGTGGAAATGGGCCAGGAAAAGGACAAAATAAAGGGGCTGGACCACGAAAAGGAAAAACGAAAGAAAAGGGTAAGAACTAGGATGATTTATAACTTGATTCAATATCCAATTATAACTGTATCATCAGCAAGTCTGCATTTTTGAGACAAGATGCCCTAGAAATATTCTGGGGCATTTCGTTTGTAATAGAGTCCGCGAGAGGTCATCTTGCTGCTATGCTTGGTATGATTCTATTCAAGGGTCAACTCCAGGTTTCTCCTTCAAGATCATGCCCAAAACTGTGATGTGTTTCTTGCGAGAAAGCTTAAAACCGTTTTTAATGCATCTTTACTTTTGTTGTAGGGGAGTATGAGGCGAAATTAGAATTTCTTCAGACTGATATACAACTGTGATACACTGAAATAAAATATAGCTAATAGGTGATAAAAAACAAGACATTTTTGAGTTTACATCAGAAATGGTCTGACAAGTTGAAAGAGGGGGTAGTTCCTTGTGGTAACATTTCAGATTGTTTCCGTCGATGATTTAGAATCGTTAGCTCGTCTGTATGAAGAAGAACTCGTTGACGAGCAAACCGATTTTTATAAGATGAGAGAGAATTTCAAATGGATGGAGTCAAATCCTAATTATTTTGTCTTGACTGCCAAAGAAGATAACTTACTAATTGGATCAGCGATGGGAATTATATGTCTAGAATTAGTCGGCAAGTGCAGGCCATTTATGCTCATTGAAAATGTGGTGGTGGCAAGCGCTTGTCGTGGAAGAAAAATTGGGGCAAAGCTTATGGAACAAATCGAAGAAATTGGCCGGAAAGAAAACTGTTATTTTACTATGTTAGTTTCTGGAGGTCATCGGAAGGATGCACACCAGTTCTATGAAGCAATTGGCTACAACTTAGATAATGTTCAAGGATTTAAAAAATATTTGTAACCATAACCCTTAAATAAGAGGTTCATGAGTGTCCAGCTAGAATTACTGTCAGATTAGAAGTAAAATGGGTATTATTATTCCTTTCTCAAGGGTTTCATGAGTTCGAATAGCGAGGGAGATCAATATGGGGAGTGAACTACTAAAAACTAAACTACACATACCCAGACCAATACTGGGCGTAGTTAGGCGTTCGAGGCTATCGGCAAAGCTGAGTGAGGGACTGCATATGGGTAGACCTTTTTCCTTAATCTCTGCGCCAGCCGGCTACGGAAAGACAACCCTGGTCGTGGACTGGCTTGAGAGGGTTAACCGGGTAAAGGTCTGGCTTTCCTTAGATGAACATGACAATGACCCGGTTAGGTTTATCGGGTACCTTATTGCTGCTCTGCAAAAAGTCGATAAGAATATCGGTCTTGAGACCTCGAGGTTGATATCGGGGTCCGCTATGCTGCCAGTGCACGCTGTAGTGATTACCCTGATTAATGAGATTGTGGCAGCAAGAGAGCCGTTCATTCTTATTCTGGATGATTTTCATGTGATTAGGCACGATTCAGTATTTCATGTAGTCCAGGCTTTATTGGATAACCATCCGCCCTGTATGCACCTTGTCATGATAACGCGAGAGGATCCGGCCCTTTCCCTCCCACGTTTACGTGTCCGCAACCAAATGACGGAAATACGGATGGATAACCTACGCTTCGATTTGGGGGAGACAGGGGACTTCTTAGCATCCTCAGTGAGCGTTAAGCTCAAACACGAGGAGATTTCGGCGATTGAAGCCCGAACGGAAGGCTGGATAGCCGGCTTGCAATTGGCGGCTCTTTCAATTAATGGATTGGCTGTAGAGCAAGTCGATGGGTTTATTAAGGCATTTAGCGGAAACCACCGCTATATCATAGACTATCTCATGGAAGAGGTAGTTAAGCGCACCGACTCGGAGGTGCAAGTATTTCTGACCCGAACTGCGGTTATGGATCGGTTCAATGCAAAATTGGGCGATGAGCTGACAGGTCAGAGTAACGCACGAGCGATTATTGCTAAGCTAGAACAGGCTAACTTATTTTTAATTCCTTTGGATAATGAGCGCCAGTGGTACCGGTATCACCACCTATTTGGAGAGTTTCTACGGACGGAATTAACAAAAGTCGAGCTCAATGGCCTTCAAAACCGAGCAGCATTATGGTTTGCTGAGAATGGGATGCCGGAAGAGGGTATTAAATATGCCCTGGCTGCCGGGGTTTACGATTTAGCTAGTCAATTACTTAAGTCCCAAGCATCCCTAATCTTCCAAAGAGGAGAGGTGGTCACGCTTATCGATTGGCTTAGTTCTCTGCCGGTAGAATTGGTCAATACGAGTGGAGAATTGGCTAGTTATAAAGCTTGGTCCTTATTTTTACTAGGTAAAAGCGAAGAAGCAGTACATTGTCTAACCAGGGCGGAGCAAATTTCGCCTGAAAACAGCGACGAACTTACTGAGGGGAGACTATTGGCACTTCGTGGTTGGATTGCAAATTACCATGATGACCCTCGAACCAAGCAAATAGCCCAGAAGGCTATTGAGCGGATTGGGGATCGGGACCCCTTTTTTCGAGAAGTTGCTCTACTCTCCCTAGGCCATGCCCAAAGGAAAAACGACCCAATGGGGCAATCTACGGAGACGTTGTACATGGCCTATGACACAGCGCGAGTCGCTGGGCATATGTTTACCAGCTTAGCTGCCTTGCTGGATATCAGCATGAATTTAGTGATTCAGGGTGGGCGCAAGCAGTCAATGGGATTGTGTAACCAGGCCCTTCAGGACTATGTGGACAACCAGGGGAAACCTCTGCAGATGGCTGAATTATTGAATATACCGTTAGGTATTCTTCATTATGAGGGTAACGACCTGGAGCTTGCCCGAGAATGCCTTGAAAAAGGGATTGCCGCCAGCCATGGAGTGGGATTAAATCGAATATTGGGTGGCGATGCTGAACAGACTCTCGCCCTAGTGTACTGCGCCTTGGGTGACGCGCCAAAGGCCATGGATCTTTTGAAAAAGGCTAAAAATAATATCGATGTCAACGCTTTCCCGATAATAAAGGGCAGGTATGAGGCTTTTGAAGCTTATCTCTTATTGAAACAAGGGGATTTGGCGGAAGCTCTAGCTTGGGTAGAACAATCAGGCTTGTATCCGGTGGACAGCATTACTTCTTTTAAAGAGATACCGTATATGGTTGTAGTCAGGACATTATATCGAGTAGGGCGGTACGAGCAGGCCTTGGAATTATTGAACGAGATCCGGCAGTTTGATATTGAAAGGGGAAGAAAGGGCCGATTAATCTATGTAAAAATTGTTGAAGCTTTGGTATTGAAGGCTCTTTACAGGCGACAGGAAGCTATGCAGGCAATGGAAGAGGCGGTGAACTTGGCGATTGGCGAGGGATATGTGCGTCCTTTTCTGAGTGAAGGTCCAGAAGTTAGAGAATTGCTGCTTACCATTGAGTCGAAACGACCGGAGTTCATAACCACTCTGCTCGCGTGTTTTACTCATCCCTGTGAGAAGGCGCATACTCGTCCAACCTTGCCTGCTATGATCGAAGCATTAAGCGAGCGTGAACTAGAGGTTCTCAAGCTGCTGGCGACCGGACTTTCTAACCAAGAGATAGGTCAAAGATTATTTATTTCGCTAGGGACTGTTAAATGGCACGTTAAGAACCTATTTGGTAAGTTAGAGGTCAGAAATCGGACTCAAGCAGTCGCTAGTGCCCAGAAAATGGGGCTACTTGGCATAACTACTAATTCGTAGTGGAAAAGTGAAATACCGGTTTAGGGTGATGTATTGTTAAGAACGAATTTATATTAATAGGTGAGATAACTTTGGAGTTATGCAATTGTTTTTGCAGAACTCCTCTTTTTTTGCTTCATTATCACATCAAGTCTAGAAACCCTACTTTCGGATAGTGGGAAAACCTTACTTTCGAGAGGTTTCTCAATAACTCTCATGGTTTATAACTTAAGTGTAAGAGAAAGGTGGTGAATAGATGCATTATTACGAGATTATTGTCAGAGGCCACATTGACCTGCATAGGGCAGACAGGTTTGAAGGACTGGAGATAACTCATCTTCCGGAGGGAAAAAGTCGCTTATCTGGGGAGGTTGTGGATCAGGCAGCCCTGCACGGTATCCTAAACAGAGTCCGAGATATGGGCATCGAACTGTTATCGGTACAAGGCACTGATGGTTGAAACTGGGTCAAAAGGGTAGATAAATAATTCGAATGAAGAGGAGATGTCAGTCAATGAATATCACAAGAACAATCATCAACGTAATCACATTAATGCTTCTATTTTCAACTACGATTTGTGGGCTTTACATCCATTATGCCAAAGATAAAATTGTGGATTATAATAGCTCAGTTAATTTCCACCTTATTATTGCCATTCTAACAGTCATATTCGTAACGGTTTCCATCGTACTATCACGGAGGTAGTATTAGGGGTAAGGCGAATGTAACCCATGTAACCCTCTATGAAATTTAATAAATAATGATTGGGCGGAAAAAACGATGAAATTCTTTGCAAGTTCAATGATTAAAAGGATTCTGGCTACCTTGACCATAATTGCCTTGGTAATGGGTGTATATCTGATCTGGGCACGTCCTTATCAGCTTAGTTGGGGCGCATCGGAGCAGGAAATGATACAAGACATGCCGGGAGATCAGCTGGATCCCAACCCAGAATTCTTCGCTACCCGGGCGATTACTATCGCGGGGACACCCGAGGAAATCTGGCCTTGGCTACTACAGATGGGATATGGTCGAGCTGGGTACTACGGCTATGATATCCTGGAAAACCTAGGAAGTCCGCGAGGAATTGCCAGTGCTGACCGTATCATACCGGAGTTCCAGGAATTTAAAGTTGGCGATGAAGTTCCGATAAGTTCGGTAGCCAAGATGGAATTCTTTGCTATAGAACCAAACCGTCACATAATTTGGACTGGTACAAATCAAAAAGGCAGTTTTCTCTGGGCCTTATATCCTGTAGATGAGAGCCATACCCGTTTAGTTAGTCGCATCCGCTGGTCTTTTCATTGGACACAGCCTAGTTTACTATCTCTTGACTTATTCACAGAATTCACCGATTACCTTGCTGTCCGCGAAATTTTACAAGGAGTAAAAGGGCGTGTAGAAAACCAAATAGAAACTATGGCTAAACTTAACACCGAGTTCGCGGTTTATGTGATGGCTGCTTTGATCTATATGGTAACGTTATGCTCATTGCTCATTCGCCCACTTACCTGGAATAGATGGTTGACGGGTTTAGCTGGAGGAATGGTTTGGCTTATCACATGGTACGCACCGATATCAATTTGGATTGGAGTTGGGCTGGAGCTTCTTGTTCTCTGGGGACTATTCAATCAATTACAAGTCTTTCTATCTAAAAGGAAATTGGGGGGGCGGAGGTGGTTCTGACAATTTCTCTTGGATGCACAAGTTACTATTGACTTAGAAATGCGTTTTGAAGTTATCGTTCAAGAAGAATACAAGACTGATTTTACCTCGAAAAGCATTTTGTGGGGCTGAGGCATTGTTTCACAGATCATGACCCGAGGAAAATACAGCCAATTCTGGCTATAACTGTGGTGTTATTAAAAGGTTACCTTACAAGTGAGAGTATGGCATGAAAATTGCAACAAACATCTTAGGAGTGCGAGCTTACTGAGGAGTGATAACTGTGCCCTATATCTTAGGTATTGATACCGGAGGGACTTATACGGATGGCGTGCTTTTGAATTTTGAGGCCAAGGTCGTTGTTGCGAAGGCTAAGGCCTTTACCACACCGCAAGACTTGACGATTGGGATTGAGGAATGTATTGATAACTTAGGAGAAATCGTTGCTAATCAGATTAGGATGGTTTCTCTATCCACGACACTCGCTACCAATGCGATCGTTGAAGGGCGTGGCAGCAAAGTGGGATTAATCTTAATCGGTTATCGACCCACTGGAAAATTTCCAGCACAAATGATGAGCATTGTTTCAGGTGGTCATGATGCGCTTGGAACGGCAACGTGTGATCTTGACACAGAAGAACTTAAGAGGGTTATCGGTCAGATGAAAGGCAAAGTTGACACATTGGCAATATCTGGAATCTTTAGTATTTGTAATCCTGAACATGAGAATCAGGCAAAAGAATTAGTACGAGGAGCTTGGGATGTGCCCATAATATGTGCTCACGAATTAAGTTCAAGTATTGGTCACTACGAACGGACGGTAACGGCTTGCTTGAATGCAAAATTATTGCCTGTTATCTCGGAATTGTTAGTGGCTGTCAAAGGAGTACTGGCGAGGAAAAAGATTGATGCTCCGCTGATGGTGGTAAAAGGTGATGGGTCTCTAATTAGCGAGGAGAAAGCACTCGAAAGACCCATCGAAACAATCCTGTCAGGCCCTGCGGCGAGCGTGGTTGGTGCAATGTTTTTGTCGGGCATGGAAACCTTCTTAACTCTCGATATGGGAGGTACCACCACTGATATCGGAATCGTCAAAAATAAATATTGGAGAATGCATGAGGAAGGGGCAATAGTGACCGGGTGGAAAACACATATTAATACAGCAGGGATCAGCACCTTTGGGCTCGGTGGAGATAGTTATATCAAAGTTGAGCGCAAGGGTCAACTTTGCATTGGACCGACACGGGTTACGCCTCTTTGTTATATCGGATCGTGCCATTCCTATCTAATTAAGGAGCTGCGCGAAATTCATCGATCTAAAGCACTCAATAGCTCCCTCTTTGACGGACAAACACTTGATTGTTGGATGATCGTTAAACGGCCTAATTCCCTGGAGAGCTTAAGTCGCGATGAACAGCTCATACTCAAGGGACTTGAAGATGGGCCACATAATGTTCAATATTTGAAAGAACGAATTGGAAATTACGTTAGTGTATTTGCACTTAAGTCCCTCGAACAGGCTCGGATTATTGGGCGGATTTCATTTACTCCTACCGATGCACTACATTGTCTTGGGTTGTTGCAACAATGGAATGTTGAAGCTTCCCTAGAAGGGGCTAGAATTCTCGCTACTACTTATGGAGCAAGTATTGAAAACTTTGCAAAACAGTGCTTAGAGACAATGACTCAATCAATAGCGCTTGTCATACTTCAGAGTGTTGCTACGAAACAAGGCTACACCTTCGATATTACAAAGGAAGAGAACTTGAAGTTTTTCCTAGAACCCTTTTTCAAACAATCGAAAAGGGATTTAGATATTTGTGTGCCGATTGGCTTAAATTACCCCGTTGTCGCCATTGGTGCTCCTGTACGTGCCTATTTACCAGAGGTGGGTATCTTACTTAAAACCGAGATTATTATTCCTGAGCATAGTGAAGTTGCCAGTGCTGTAGGCGCTGCAATGGGAAAAGTAGCCGAAAAAATTACCGCTATTATAAAGCCTGGCTATAAAGTTCATGCACCTTGGGGTTGCGAAACATTTATGTATTCTAACGATGCTAGGCATAGAATTCTGACCAAGGGTAAAGAAATTGTCTCGGAAAATGCAAAAAAAGCTGGCATAATGAACCCTGAGATTACCGTGAACCAAGATAGAGTTACCAGTGACACGAATTTTGGAGAAATTTTTATCGAGGAGTACTTTGAGATCATTGCCTCTGGATACCGTCAAGAGGAGTGAACACTAAAGCATTAATCTTAATCATTAGCTATGAACTATTAAGCATTTACGAACGATGGTCGGTTCACTTAGTGTACGAGGAGTGATAGCCGTGTCCTATATATTGGGGATTGATACCGGAGGAACTTATACGGATGGTGTACTTTTGAATTTCGAGGACAAGGTTGTCGTTTCGAAGGCGAAAGCTTTTACAACACCTCAGGATTTGGCTATAGGGATTAAGGGATGTATCCATAATTTGGGAACGATCGATCCACTACAGATTAGTATGGTTTCTTTATCCACGACCCTTGCAACCAATGCGATTGTAGAAGGGCGAGGCGGTAGAGTAGGCTTAATCCTGATTGGTCATCGAAAGCCGAAGGGGAACTTGCCCGCCCAAAAGCAAGCCATGGTATCAGGTGGGCATGATCTCTATGGAATACCTAATGGTGAACTGGATACTCATGAGTTAATGAAAGTGATTGCTCAAATGAAAGGGGAAGTTGAAACCCTTGCCATTTCTGGGCATTTAAGCAATAGAAATCCGGACCATGAGAATCAAGCAAAAGAGATTGTGCGGAGAGAGTGGAAGGTGCCAATTGTCTGTGCGCACGAACTGAGTTCGAAATTAGGTTACTATGAGAGGACTGTGACCGCTTGTTTAAATGCAAGGCTATTGCCTATCATCCATGAATTACTGGTGGCAGTTAAAACTGTTTTGAAGGATCATCATATTGATGCTCCGGTCATGGTTGTCAAAGGGGATGGCTCACTAATCAGTGAGGAAAAGGCATTTGAAAAACCCATTGAGACGATTCTATCCGGGCCAGCGGCAAGCGTGGTCGGGGCAACGTTTTTGACCGGGATTGAGACGGTTATGACGCTTGATATGGGAGGGACGACAACCGATATAGGGATCGTTAAAAATAATCGTTGGCGAATGAATGAAAAGGGAGCAACCGTGGCGGGCTGGAGAACGCATATCAATACGGCTGAAATTAGTACCTTTGGGATCGGTGGAGATAGCTATATCCGGGTCGATGGAGAGAGTTATATTAGAGACTCTAAGAAAGGAAAATTGCATATAGGGCCGTTAAGGGTATGGCCTTTGTGCATTGTCAGTATGAATTATCCTAATCTAGTTGAAGAACTTAGGTCGATTAAGGGAAAGCGTACTGTTTATCAAGGACAAGCTGTCGATTGCTGGATGATGGTGAAACATCCTGAAAACCTTGAAAGTTTACGTCCCGAAGAACAGGCCATCGTAACGGCACTCAAAGAAAGACCACACAACGTATTAACATTACAGACGCTCGTTGCTGAGGGTCTAAGCCCTTTTGCCTTGAGGTCGCTTGAACAAGCTCGGATTATTGGCCGAGTCTCTTTTACCCCTACCGATGTTTTACATTGCCTTGGTCTTCTTCAAAAATGGAATAGTGAAGCGTCCCTTGAAGGGGCCAGAATTCTCGCGCAACAATATGGTTGCCCGAAAGAAAGTTTTGCCGCAAAATGCCTCGAACAGATAACTCGTTCGCTGACGCATACAGCCATGCAGAGTATCGCTTTAAAACAAGGTCACACGCTAACCGTTGAGAGTGATTCTAATTATAATTTTGTGATGGAGCCAGTCTTTAAGCAAGATAAGACGGATCAAGACTTTAGTATCCAAGTAGGACTGAATTATCCCATTGTAGCCATCGGTGCTCCTGTTGAAGCGTATTTACCTGCTGTAGGAAAGTTGTTAAATAGCGAGGTAATTATTCCTGAACACAGTGAGGTCGCCAATGCAGTTGGAGCGGCAGTGGGAAAAGTTAGTGAACGTGTGACTGTAATCATTAAACCAGGGTTTAATGTGCATGCTCCCTGGGGGTGTGAAACATATTTGGACATTGAAGATGCTCGGAATAGAATTCTTACCCAAGGTAAGGAGAGAGTCTTAGAAAATGCTCAAAAAGCTGGGGTATTTAATCCCGAGCTTGTGGTTTATCATGATGTTTCTTCATGCGAAACGGATTTTGGCAAGGTTTTTCTTAGCGAATGTTTTGAAATCGTTGCCTCTGGATACCCACAATTCTAAGTTTGGGAGGAGAATATTCATGGTTTCTATTGTGGAGTATCCTTGTTTCTGTGATCCAGATAACATTTGAAAGGTGTGATTATTTTAGAAGGATTATTAATATGAAATGTCGAAATTGACTATTAAATTGGAAAATAATGTACTTGACATAAAATGACAGCTGAAGCTCTGAAAAATGTATTAGTTAAAAGGAGTAAAGAAATGACGAAGATAGAGACTTCCGAATTAGCTGCCCTATATGATCAGTTGAGATTATACCGAGATCTCGTAGAAACGTCCCAAGATCTGATGTGGCAGTGCGATTCAAAAGGTCGATATACCTATCTTAATCCAGCCTGGGAGACTACCTTTGGTTACTCTCGCAAAGAGATGCTTGGGAGGAGTTTCTCAGACTTTCAAGCTCCGGAAGTTGCCGAACGAGATTTAGAGAAATTCACTCGTCTTATGAAGGGAGAAAATGTCAAAGAGTATAAAACAATTCATTTGGCGAAATCAGGTAGGGTAATCCATTTGTTATTCAATGCAACGTTCGTTCGCAGCGAGAAGGGTCTAATTATTGGGACGAGAGGCACGGCTTATGACATTACAGATAAGTGGGATGCAGAGGCAGCGGTGCTGGCGAGTGAAGAAAAATTCAGAGCGTTAGTGGATAACTGTCCCGTGAATATTATCCGTTACGACTGTGATTATCAAATTCTTTTCGCTAATAAATATGTAAGGGAACGATTTTTTCAATTATTTGATATTAAGAATCATCAATTCATAGGGAAAACCTTTCGTCAGCTTGATTTTCCTGCCGACCAGTGTGATCTATGGGAGCAAGATCTTCAAGAGGTCTTTAATACTGCAGCTCCTTTTGACAAAGAACGTTACTTTACAACCCCAAGTGGAAGAAGACTCTACGAGTGGCGTGGAGTCCCGGAATTTGATGTAGACGGAAAGGTAAGTTCGGTTTTATGTATTAGCCGAGATATCACTGTACGTAAGTTGGTCGAAGAAAGGCTCACCAAGACACTTGACCGTTTGGACATGGCAATCAGGGCGGGCCATTTGGGGATTTGGGATTGGGACGTCCAGAAGAATGAACTGATTTGGGATGACCGAATGTACGAACTATATGGGATCAAGCGATCGGATTTTGCCAGTGCTAACGAAGCCTGGTTCTCCGGTATCCACCCCGATGAAAGTGCTGTAGCCGATGAGTTAGCGTTAGCCCTGAGCAGTGAAAGAGACTATGATACCGAGTTGCGCGTGGTATGGCCGGACGGAACAATTCATTATCTCAAAGTTTACTCTCTGATATCCAGAGACTCTGACGGTAAACCACTGCGGATGACGGGTATTAATTATGATATCACCGACATCAAACTAGGTGAACAGGAATTAATAGAAGCAAAGGAGAAAGCCGAGGCAGCAAATATTGCCAAAAGTCAATTTCTAGCCAATATGTCTCATGAAATCAGGACACCGATGAGCGGTTTGATGGGCATGTTGCAGCTCTTGCAGATGACAGACTTGACCAGAGAACAGGCTGACTATATAAAAATTTCTAAGAAATCGTCCGATTCGCTGCTAAAGGTAATTAATGATATCCTTGATTACTCAAAAATTGAGGCCGGGAATATTAAGATTGAGAAACTCCAAATTAATCTCGAAGAATTTATTCGTGAGATTGAAATCATGTTTAAGCCTTCTGTTTTGGAAAAAGGTCTAGCCTTGAAGGTGCGTATTGAAGATAATGTGCCTCTGAGGCTTGTAGGTGATTCTTTCAGGTTGAGACAGGTGTTATCTAATCTGATCGGTAATGCCATTAAATTTACTCAGAAGGGAAGAGTTGAACTCATTGTAAGGGTGCTTGAGCGAAGTACGAGGGAAGTTAAGCTAGAATGGGTGGTGAGGGATACCGGAATTGGGTTAAGTCAGAATAACCAAAAGGATATCTTCAAGAGCTTCGGTCAGGCCGACAGTTCTATTACTAGAAAGTATGGTGGTACTGGACTAGGACTTTCTATCTGTAAAGGTTTAGTGGAGCTTATGCAAGGAGAAGTATGGTTAGAAAGCATAGAAGGGGAAGGGAGCACTTTTTATTTCACTTGTGTATTAGATAATTTGGAGGAAGAAGATAGCACTGTTCTAAAAGTTGCTCCGAAGATCGAAGACTGCTTCATAAAAGAAGAGCCAGTGAAGCTTCTAGTTGTTGAGGATGATGTAATAAGTCGAATGGTAATAGAAAAATTTGCAAAGCTAAAAGGTTGGCAGGTTATATCGGTCGAAAATGGCAAAGAAGCTGTTGAGGCTTATCGAACTAATCGTGTTGATGCGGTTCTGATGGATGTTCAAATGCCTGTTTTAGATGGCTACCAAGCCACTGGATTAATCAGACGGATGGAGAGACAGACAGGAACTTATAAACCCATTATTGCGATGACTGCCTATGCATTAAAGGGTGACAGAGAAAAATGTCTAGAATCGGGAATGGATGATTACATATCAAAACCTATTGAGGCCATTGCTTTGTATACACTCGTTGAAAAATGGGTGTATGGTCAGGGGAAATGAGGTCCCAAGAGACAGGACGACAATTTTCATATAAAAGTATGTGAAATACCGAACACCTTTCGACATGCTTCACTTCTTCTCCATGAGATAATTACCCGGTGAGAGAAGTAGGAGTGTGATGGATAATCATGAACAAATCGATAATTACATTAAGCTTAATTTTGGGTTTCAGCCTATTTGCAGGAACACCAGCAATTGCAGCAACTGATGACCTGAGTACAGCAACTGAAGCCCCCCATATTATTAATACGAGCAGGCTTTCAGGGCAGACACGATTTGAAACTGCCAAGGTTATTGCTGAGTATTATCGCAGCGGAGCAGTTAAGAACGTAATTCTTACTACGGGTAATCAATTTGCAGATGCATTATCTGCCAGTGTCCTTGCCCATCATATAGAAGCCCCTATCCTATTAGTAGATGCTACTGTCGATAGCTCTAAGGCTGCCTTTGATTATGTCATCCAGCACCTTGAGCCAACGGGAACGGTTTATATCATTGGCGGGGACGGCGTTATTGGCAGAGAATTCGAGACGAAACTGACTGAGCTTGGCTTTATAAATATTGTAAGAATTGCTGGTATGAACAGGTATGATACATCGTCTAAAGTAGCCAGTTCACTTCATGACATTAATGTATCAACGGTCGTGATATCGTCAGGAGAACAATATCCTGATGCCTTAAGTATCTCTAGTTTTGCTGCTAATAAAGGCTGGCCGATCTTGTTATCTCCTCGTGATGCACTTCAGGAAGATATTAAAAACTATTTACTGGAGAGGAAGCCATCGAAAGTATTTATAACTGGGGGGGAAGGAGTAATTTCTGAGCAAGTGGTATCCGAAATACGTGGTTTGTTACCTCAGGCTAGTACAGAACGGCTGATGGGACAATCTCGATTTGATACGAATGCACTCATTGCAGAAACCTTTGCCTTGAGTCCATCAACACTATATATTGCCACAGGTTACGGTTTTGCTGATGCTCTGGCAGGTAGTGCTGTGGCGGCCCGAAATGGAGATCCAATTATATTTATAGACCCCTCTGAACCAACTTTGCCAAAGTCCGTAGCCCGATACTTGGAAAAACTTTATGCAAGCAAGTTGAGTCCAAACCTAGTTTCGTTTGGAGGCAGTGGAGTTGTAACGGATGAGATCATAAAAAGTTCAAGTGACTTAATTTCAGGAGCAGTCGAAGAGAGTAGTATTTATTCTATAGCCGAAGTCATGGCATCAGTTACTCAACGTGAAGACTATTCTTTACCTACCTTTGTTCAAGCTAAGCTATACAACAGCGATGCGATCGTTGTGCCAGTGAAGTGGAATCCCACGACTGTCGATACTAGCAGTGTAGGGTCGAGTGTTTATGAGGGCGTTGTCGATGGATATGGCAAACCAATAAAACTAAAACTTACTGTCAAAGAACCCGGGCCAATCGCTCAATACACTACTTACTTTGACGCAAGCATTATTAATCGGTCGGAGAACATTCGCTTAGCGGCAAAGGCTCTCGACGGAAAACTATTAGCCCCCGGCGAACGGTTCTCATTCAATAAGACTGTTGGACAACGAACGGTTGAAGCGGGCTATAAAGAAGCGATGATCATTGTAGGAAAAACCTATGTACCAGGGCTTGGTGGAGGTATTTGTCAAGTTTCTTCCACACTTTATAATGTCGCTGTGCTTGCCCAATTAGAAATTCTAGAAAGGCATCATCATTCCTTGCCCGTGAATTATGTGCCACCAGGGCAGGATGCTACCGTAAACTTTCCCTATTTTGATTTTAGATTTAGAAATATTACTGATACGTATCTATTAATCCGAAGTTTTGTAGAAGGAAATTCCTTAACCTCACAGATTTATGCGCAGGTGAACACGACTTCAAAATTCCGCTAGTGTTTATTGTAGGGGATGAATTGTGTGGTCACGAGTAACCATCGAGATAAGAAGAATTATAGGGGGATATTACTTTGAGCTGTACCGTATTAAATAATATTGAATTTAACTTAGACTTTGCAGACTTACAGAAGAGATTGTGTATCAAAAATGGTAGTAGTTATGAAAAACGGTTAGAAGAACTCGTCCAGGAAGCAGCAATGCACGCAAATCTAAAAGCGCTATATAAGCTGGCCTATATAGAAGATAAAGATGATGATTCGGTTGTGATTGATGGTGTAAAGTTTTCCAGTCGGATCCTACGGGTTAACTTAGATAAAGCTAACAGAGTATTCGCTTATGTTGTTACCTGTGGGCACGAATTAGAGAATTGGTCAAAAGGCTTTTCAGATATGCTTGAAGTTTTTTGGTTAGATACCATTAAAGAATTAGCGCTAAAATCAGCAAGAACTGCTCTTACAAAGCATTTAACTGAGAAATATGAACTGGGTAAAATGGCAAATATGAATCCTGGTTCTTTGGGAGACTGGCCAATTAGTCAGCAAAAGGAACTCTTTCAACTCCTAGATGACCATAAGCAATTAGTTGGGGTGGAGCTTAATGCTAGCTTTCTGATGACACCTATTAAATCGGTTTCGGGCATATTTTTCCCAGCAGAAACCAACTATGAAAATTGCATGCTCTGTCCGAGAGGGGTATGTCCAGGAAGAAAAGCTCCGTATAATGAAAAATTATTTCAGGAGAAGTATGCCATGAAATCGCAAAGTGTGAAGTTGGAGCTACTTTAGCGTTTTAGAAAGAAGTATTGGAATTGCAGGAAGTAACGCAAGAGAACCATTTACAAGTCGATCTTTAGGTTGATTTGTAAATGGTTTCTTAATTTGTAAATGTTTTATTGTCTTGGAATTAAGTTATCGTTTCTGTAAGGTTAAACTATTATTCATGAAAAGGAACAGAAACCTGCAATAGCGGGTTTTACTCTATTGTGATTACAAATAGATGAGAGCGAGTAGCATACTGTGTTATAATGCCTATAAAAACAAGAAGAGGTTATTTGCATCATGAAAGAGACTATTAAAGAGTATTTGATCATAACTCTAGGGGTTATTTTAGTTAGTTGTGCGGTGGTGTATTTCTATGTACCCGCTCATATAACGGGTGGCGGGATAACCGGCATCGCGATTATAATTAACTTTCATATGCCTTCCTTGCCGATTGGTATGTTAATGTCGGTCATGAATGTAGTTTTATTCATTATTGGTTTTTTAGTCATCGGGGGTAATTTTGGAGCTAAGACGATTTATGCAAGCTTTGGTGTTTCTGGTACCATGTGGTTAATAGAAGTGGTGATGAAACCACAGGCACTGACCCAGGACGTGTTACTCTCTGCGATCATTGGAACCTTATTACTCGGAACCGGCCTAGGGATCGTTTTTTCTCAAAACGCTTCCACAGGCGGAACCGATATAGTTGCTAAAATCCTAAATAAATATTTACATTACAATTTGGGAAAATCGATGCAAGCTGTGGACTTTATTGTCGTGCTCTTTGCTGCGCTTACCTTTGGTATTGCAACAGCATTATACTCAGTGGTATGTGTGCTTTTGAATGGAGTAATCATTGATAAGGTGCTGGAAGGCTTTACTTCTGTGAAGGCTGTGATGGTGTTTTCCAATGATAATAAGCAGATTCAAAAATATATTATTAATGAAATCGACAGAGGATGTACTGCGTTTGAAGGACAAGGGGGGTTCTCTGGAGATAAAAATTCTGTGATTTATTCTGTAATGGACAGAACACAACTCATAAAACTTAGAACCTATATTAAGAAGAATTATCCGGATTCCTTTATTATTGTAAGTGAGGCGCATGAGGTTTTAGGGAAAGGGTTTCAAAATATCCAAAATGTATAGTAGTACAACTACCACTTGTAGAAGCGGGAGTCTCAAGCTTGGATGAAGGGTATTGAGTTGCAATAGAGTGAAGAGGAGTTAAATAACCATGCCAATTTTTGACTATGGACAAGTGGAAATGGACTATTTAAAACTCAAAGATAAAAAGCTGGGTGCAGCTATTGATAGAATCGGCATAATCCAGCGTGAGATTACTCCTGATCCGTTCACAGCCTTGGTCTCTAGTGTGGTTAGCCAACAAATCTCAAAAAAGGCTGCTGAAACAGTATGGAATAGATTGTGTGTTCTGCTCATCGAGATGACCCCAAAAAGTATTGCTCAGGTGGACTTGTCAGACATTAAAGCATGTGGCATGTCAGAGAGAAAGGCTAGTTACATTAAGGGGATAGCAGAGGCAGCCTTATCTGGAAGCGTAGATTTCAAGACGCTCCATACCTTGTCAGATGAGGAAATTATTAAAAAGCTGTCTTCGCTGCATGGAGTGGGTGTTTGGACAGCCGAAATGCTGCTTATATTTTCTCTTAACCGTCCGGATGTGCTGAGCTTTAAGGATCTGGCAATCTGTCGAGGTATGATGAATATATATGGGCTTAAAGAGCTTCCCAAGGAAAAGTTTGAGCGCTATAGAAAAAGGTATTCCCCTTATGGCTCAGTAGCCTCGTTGTATCTTTGGGCATCCTCATGAGAAAAGCCGTATTAAGGGATATCAAGGACATCATGACCATCATTACCTTGACAGTAACGGAGATGCATGCTTACCACAATTATCAATGGGATGATAGTTATCCTCTGGAAAAGGATTTCCTGGCGGATATTAACGAAGGGGAGCTCTATGTTTCCGAACATGATGGAAAGCTGGTTGGTTTTGTCTGTGTTAACAAGAGTGAGCCAGTTGAATATTGTGGGCTTGATTGGTCGTCAAGCAAAGACGTAATGGTCATCCACAGAATGGCTGTCCATCCGAAGCACCGACGAAAGGGTGTGGGAAGGGAGCTTATGACCTTTGCTGAGGACTTAGCTCTGAAAAGAAATATTGAGTATCTAAAGACAGACACAAATTCGATCAATGAGAAGATGAAGGCCTTATTTCTAAAATCGGGGTACAAATTTATTGCAGAAATGAAGTTCTTAGGAAAAGAAACTCCTTTTTATTGTTACGATAAATTATTAGTTAAGGTCAACAAGAACTAAAACAATGAGCTTAAACTAAGAGCTTAAACTAAGAGCTTAAACGAGAGCTAGAACGAAGAGCTAAAACGCAAGCCCTTAGAAGGTGCGTTTTAGCTCTTTTTTGGTTCGGTGGAAGGTTCTGTAGGTCGCCAATCCTTCTCGCCAGTATCCTCAATAATCCCCAATGTGACATCCGTGATATCTTGATAAGCCAAGAGCTGATCCCGAATTCTAGCTTTAATGCTATCAGCTGTGGCCAAGGTTAAGCCCGATCGCAGTTCTATGTAGCTTTCAACGTGATAAAAACGCCCTTCTTGAAGGATACGCATTTTGTTGATATCGGTCACCTCGGAGGCGGACAAGATAATTTCGCAGACTTTATCTTCGACCTCCTTCGGAGCAGAAACACCGATGAGTCCGACCATGTTGTCATAGCCTACTCGATAAGCAACCCAGCCCATGAGAAGTCCGATGATGATCGCGGCGAATCCATCTAAGGTTTTAATCGTTGTGAAGCGTGTTACGAGTACAGCCCCGAGGGCCAACACAGCTCCAAATGTGGCTACAAGGTCTTCGTAGAAGACTAGGCGGGTGGCTGGAGAGGCTCTACCTACATTTTTCAAAGCGTTGAGGATTAGGGAAAATCCCTTTGCTTCGGAACGGGTTTCCCGCGAAATTTCACGCATTGCCTTGAATAAGACGAATCCATCAATAGCCATGGAAGTGCCTAGACTGAAGATGATCAGCCCTAAATTACTGATGGGGACTGGGTGTTGGATCAAATGAATCCCTTCGAGAATCGTTTCGTAAGCCATGATCGTGACGATGATCACTGCTCCCATACAGAAGACATTGATCAGACGTCCAAAGCCAGTCGGAAAACGAGGCGTGGGTTTCCGCTCCGCAAGAATACTCCCGACAAAGACGAAAATTTGATTGATGGCATCGGCACCTGTGTGCATTGCTTCGGCAAACATTGCGCCGCTTCCGCTTAATGTGGCTGCAGTTCCCTTAAGTATGACTAGGGCGATATTACCTAGAGCGGCGTAAAATGAGGATGTATTTCCTTTTTGAATAAGATCCCAAACTTTAATCATAAAGACCCCCTTAGTTTCCTACTAGGGCGCGATAGCTAAAATAACTTAATGTTTTTAGTTATTTAGCATCCCATTATTTGTAGGGTTTATTCCTTGAACGTGACAGATCTAAATAAGTAAACATATTTTATACTGTAGAGAATCAACATGGACTGAAGGCGATGATAAGGATGAGTTTATATTTGGCGTTGGGTGATTCGATTACAGCGGGGTATGGTGTTAGAAGTCCCTTTTCTTTCCCAACTATCTATGGAAATTTCCTTAGGAGGCATAACTCAGAATTGAGTGTTCATAATCTAGGCCTCAACGGATTAATGACTCAGGGACTGCTTAAGATATTACGGTTTAATCGCAGCTTGCGTCAGCTTGTTTCTCAGGCTGCTTTAATCACAATTACGATTGGGTCCAATGATTTACTTCATCTTATGAGGAACTCGAGTCCCTCTATTATCACATCACAGTTACCTTTGATCTTGAGTAACATGGGAAAAACTCTTGATCAAGTAGGAAACGTAGTTCGGCAGCTCAATCCGACGGCGATCGTAAAAGTGGCCACTTTATATAATCCTCTGCTAGCAGGGCCTTACTCCCAGTATTATGTACATGGACAAAGAATTATTGACTCGGCCAATGCTATTATTGTCACTTGGGCGAGACGATATGGGTTTGTGTTAGTTGATTTAGATCGTGAAATTAGAGGTAAGGAGCGGTCTCTAATCGGCCCGGATTATGGACATCCCAGCGTGGCAGGTTATCAGGCAATTGCAAAGGCGTTTGCGCGGTAGTGAGATTTTACTGTACGTGAGGAGCCTTCGGAAATTTTTTTGAAAAATACCAATAAAGGCCTACGGAACTAAACAAGAGAGCACCGATCGCTAAGGCTAATAATAAGCGACCTGGATGATGTGAGATTTGCCATAAGTCATGACCTACCCATGATTCCCAAATAACCATGGGTATTTTGCCGAGCAGTGTAGCTAAGAAGAACGATGGATAGGTCATTAGGGATAAGCCAGCAGCATAATTCACAGCTGCAGAGGGAAGTATCGGTATAAGCCGCGAAAAAAAGACCACTGTAAAGCTATTACCTCTCAGAAGAGCGCCCCATTTTCCAAGCTTGGCCACCTTTGGCTGCGCCCACGCTTGTCCAAGCGTACGAGCTAACCAAAAACCCAAAGAAGCGCCTAACAAGCTTCCAATTAAGGAAAGCATAAAACCAGCAATCCACCCGTAAAGAAGAGTGTTAACTCCAGCTATTAAGACAAAGGGTACCACTGGAAAGAGCGCCAAAATAATAATGAGGGTAAGGTCCATGAAGATGCTTAATAATCCCCACTGTGTGACAAACGCCTGTAAGTCAGAGGGGTTCTGCAGCTTCGGGTAAAGAAAAATCACGATCGAGAGGGATATTAGCAATGTCAAAAAGGAAAAGTTCTTCTTGGTCAACGGTTACCTCCTCAAACTGGATGCAGCTATCCATGCACAAAAAATGGCATGCTAGAAGATAAAGCATGCCATTGTAGTTAGGTCACTGATCAATTAGTCTCCTTATCATGTATTACAAGGCGAAGAGTGGTGTATCGTTCCTTGGGTGGAAGGTGACGTTTAAATTTAAATTTAAATTCTTGTATCGAGGCAAATTTATCAGCAATCATAACGAGAAAGGCCTCCCGGCTCCGGGGCATTCGGACGGTGAGTGGCCACATATGGCTTAAGATAATGTCCTTTTCCTTTTCACTAATAATGAAGCAACGCTCTGCATTCTGGCAAGCTATACGAGGATGGCGAAATCCATGCCATCTTGCTCCGTCGGGTCTCATCTGATGCCAATCATATAAGAAAAAGTCATGCAGCAAGGCACCACGAGTGACCGCATGGGTATCAAATTTGAGTCTTCTTTCAAGCCGTATAGACCAGTTATAAGCAATTTGAGCAACCCGCAG
>CAKMJS010000043.1 GCA_927405585.1 uncultured Desulfosporosinus sp. | reverse complement strand
TTATAGTGTCTGTAACGGAATTAATCAACTTCCAGTTATCCTACAAACGCCGTCCAACACCAAGTTGGGCGGCATCCATCTCTACTGAAGGGTTTAAGAATAACTGGAAGTTGGGTTGTAGCGTAATATACGAAAAATGCGTAATGGGTTAAAACCAACTAATAATAGTTCCTTGTCGGTTTTTCTAATTAGAAATGATAAATTCAATCTTTTTACTATAAACAATTTCTCCGGTCCAACCATTTCGCAAAGTTACGAGCATGGAATGTTTTCCTGTGCCTAGCAAATACTCAGGAATATCCCACGCCGATTTAGTCGCGAAACTAGCCTTCGTCCCATCAGTGTGCCATAACTGCACCTCAGAATCCCAGTGCCAATCAATCTGATCACTACTGCCGCTCGGAATGGTGTAAACAATTTTCAACGGCGAACCTTTGGGGTAGACTGCACCATTCACAGGCGAGGTTAAAAAATTACTATTACTGGATTCTGTAGTAACCGTAACAGTTGGAAAATTCCAGACCTGAGAGCCGTTCTCCGGAAGCGCGGAAACTTCAATCTGATACGTTTTATCGGGTTCAAGCGGTCCTACGGTAGCACTTGTTTCCTTCGTCTCAATATGCCAACCAAGAGCCGTTCCCATTTCATAGACATTTACTTGATAGCTCGTAAAGCGCAGCGAGCCACCCCACTTTATCGTTAAATTACCCGAGTTAATTAACCCTTCATTCTTTGGGTAGGTAATGCCCTCGGATGTATTATCGATGACAGGAACTTCGTTATTGGATATAGCAACGAGCATCTTCATAACATTGGGTGAAAGAACCCCTTCTCCCCCTAAAGCGACGATATTACCAATTCTACTATTGTTAGCTTCATTATTAATACCCGCCTTATTATAAGTCGCAAGAATAAGAGGCGAATTCGAAAGAGCGGCAAGAGCCGAACCCGTCAACGCATCGGGATAGTCTTCCCCCGTTACAGCATAAACTTTATCTAAATTGATATCGCTATCGAAACTTCTCAGTATAGCCGTGTTCGTTTCATAACGATCCTTACCCGATAACCTTTGTGCGCCAGGAAGCTGATTCATAACCATGTCACTTACAACTCCTGATCCTCCGACAACATATGTTTTTAAGACCTGATGTTCTTTCAGGTAAGATAACACGCTATCCGATACCGAATCCTTCATCGATAAGAGAATGGGCATCCCTTTACTTGCCGCAATCGGAGCGATTGAAAGAGCATCAGGAAAATTTTCTCCTGTAGCTACAACTGCTTCATTAAAGGTTTGAGACTGTCTGGAAATAAGCTGAGCAACTTCAAGAGATGTTTCATATCGATCGATTCCAGCTAAACGAGTTACCTTGAAATTTGCCGTTTCTAATTGATCTGCAATTTCCTTGGAAACAACCCCTTCCCCGCCTACAATATAAATATTTTGAGCGCCCAGACGGTTAATTTCTTTCAAGAGTTCACTAGAGAGAGTAACAGTTTCTGTTAAAAGAATCGGGGCTTGTAATTGTTTTGCAAGTGGCGCTGCAGACAATGCATCTGGAAAATCTTCACCCGTAGCCAAAACTACATTTTGAGATGTTCCGTTTGCCCAACCTTCTTGTGAAATCTTCATTGCTGTAGCATACCGGTCTATTCCCGCAATCCGTTGAGTGAATGCAGCAGCTTGCGCACGGGGGATTGAAAAACTAGTCAACAATGTAAAAGAAATCATCAAAACGAATGAAACCTTGGTTCTTTTCGTTAATAGTAGCACAGCAATCCTCCTTTTTTACCCATTCTTTCATGTTACATGAAATGCATCTCTATTTCATTAGATAATTGTTTCCAGTTAATTTACTTCTTTCATAAATATAAATAGGGTAAGTAGACCCCTCTTCATCTTCTTCGTTTTCTATTTTCCCCTTATAAATAGAAAGAAGACTGGTGCATACAGTCTCCTTTTCTTTGTAGTACATAATCCTACAAATGCCGTCCAACACCAAGTTGGGCGGCATCATCTATACTGAAGGGTTTAAGAATAACTGGAAGTTAAAAGTTTTAAAGATACGTTCAAAATATGGGTCTTTAGCGAAGTTGATCTACATTTAATTCTCTCCTTCCACGATAAATATTCAATTGCCATATGTTATTATAAATAAAGGAATACTTGTTATTTTGTTGAAGTAACAGATTGTAGTGTTGAAGTAGCTTCACATACTTGTTATCTTTCAAACCAGATTCACGGATAGGTTAAATATACGAACAGGTTCACATTAAGTCAATCAGACAACGAAGTTCGTTGGCGAAAGACCATTCCGGGGCATGCATCTAAGCTAATTTGGAGCATAGATTGCTAGAAAGATAGACTGTGGGGGATATGAGTGAGAAGAAAGATTTTATTTATTGGTGCCGTTGTGCTTTTAATTCTTATAGGTAGTGGATACTGGGCAAATTCGAACCGAGGCGAGAAAACTATCGAAGGGGCAATTGAGAAAGCTAGGCGCGGGGGAAGCAACGTTGTTTATCAGGAGAATGTTAATAATGGCGTAGTTGTTTTTACAAAACGTGTTACCGGAAATGTGAATACAATAGAAGCTAGCTATGTGAAAAAGGGTTTGCTAGGATGGAAATGGGTATGGGGAGGCGGTTTTTCCGGTTACTCCGGACAGTATTTTCAAGCGGTTTCTGGAACTCCGTTTCCTATGCTGATTGGTGATGTTAACAATGAACAAATTGCAGCTATTAAGATAACTGATACAGAACATAAGAACTCGAAGGACGCTAAGATAGTTGGAAATGGCTATGATCGTGTTTGGTTTACTTTTCTTGATAAGCCAGAAGGACCTGTCTTTGAAATAGTTTACTTATCGAATACGGGTAAGGTTCTTGATACAAAAACCTTTGACATTCGGACCAACACAAACTTTTAATTATGAACATAGAGCAGTTTTGAAATAGGTTTTAATAGCGAGTCTGATTGAGCCATTATGAAAGATGGTCCATCGCCTAACTCCTAGAGATTTATGAGGTTCGTAGACAGAGAAAAAGCCATTGATTAAGTTCAACAGCTAAAAGGAAGTAATTATTTGATCCAGGAAATAGAACCTCATGAATCTCTTGTTGTACTGAACCGTCTGCAGAACGATAGTCGGTCTATGGGAATTCAATCTTTTCTATTCGGTCAAAAAACTCTCTTGGTGAGGTCATTAAAACGGGATTTAATCTCTTCCTCATGAAGAACAGCCAGCAAAACCTAAAAATGGGTAGACTCTCCCCCTCCCCAAGTTAGGTAGTTTTCCGTATCTATTCAGTTCCAAGACGATCATGGACTTGAGACTATCACGGAAGAAGAATAAGGAACGAGTATTGTTATTAAATGAGCACTTCCACAGCAACGGCAGGTTTTAGTTTCTTTTTGAACTTTGGTCGACAGAGACAAGTGCTTGTTGCCAGTACAAATTCCTGAATTCTTGAATTGCTAATCGCGACTCTATGAGTATAACGTCCGAGATAACGAACAACATGCCCCGGAGATTTAAATGTTTTTTTACAAAAGACAACCCAATTTACGCTATATAAATTATCGACAAGAGAAAGGAAATTGCTTCTTACCGTGAGTTTGGTAACCTCGTTGGATACGCTCTGCCTAATGGGTACCAAAATGGCACCCAACGCTCACATAAAAGGGTACCGCCAAAGGTGCCTTTTTCGATTTACGCTCACTGGTAACCATATACAAAGTATGGATTTATGAAGTTCAACCTGTCCCATTGTACCTGCTCAAAATAAGAATTATGTGAATAACGTCGAGGAGTTTCCGCAGCGTCATACTACATTCATATTGACAAAGTTGCGGAAAATCCGTGTTAGGCGACGGACGCTGTTGTGCGATGGACAGGTTGAACTTCATAAATCCATACTTTGTATATGGTTACCAGTGAGCGTAAATCGAAAAAGGCACCTTTGGCGGTACCCTTTTATGTGAGCGTTGGGTGCCATTTTGGTACCCA
>CAKMJS010000042.1 GCA_927405585.1 uncultured Desulfosporosinus sp. | reverse complement strand
ATCTTCTATCCAATAGTCTCCTTCATCTTCCTCAAAAGGGCTAGGATCAAAGTGAGTGTGACCAGTCCAGTAGAAAACTATAATCTCTTCGTCGTACACAGCGATGGTTATTTTGATCTCCTTATCTATTTTATGAGGAATAGTAAGTTCCAGGAATTTAGATTCTTTATCCTCAATTATCTTAGCCAATGTTTCAGAAGATTCAATTTGAAGGTCCTTGAAATGTATAAACAAGTCAGCCAAGAGTCGAACGAACTTCTCTTGATTATGCGAGATATCTTTTATATTTAGATTAGAAAAATACACTTATTAACCCCCTTAGGAAATGTCACATAACGTCCCGTGAATTCCCGAAGTCTGGTTACTACATTCATATCCTCTCAGATTTAGGGAATTCGCTGTTATGTGACGTTGGTTCTTATCAATTTGAGAATCTCATATATTCATACTAGGACAACATTAGGAATGATTTGATGAATTAAATTAGCGATTAATATAACATCTTGGTCTTTAGCTAAAATTAGTTCCTTTGCAACCTTGTTTTCAGTATAAAACTTTATTGTTCCGTTAGCAGGATAACGAGCAGTCCAAAGCCTTTTTTTCTTATTGACGGTTACCTTGCTAATTTGATCAGGCTCAAAAACAAAATTTTCCTTATCTAAAGAAAGGAACTCTCTACTGCCAAAATCCATTGTGTCGTAAAGCCGTTCCCTCTCTTCTCTCCTTTTTATCAACCTGTTGATCCAGGGTAGAAGTATCAACCCTAGTGGCCATAACAACTGAACTTCGGCCGATTCCCTGTCAAAAATTTGTCCAGCAATTTTAACTCCATATATAGCTCTATCAGAAACGATTATTTTGTAAAAGACATCTGTTTTTGTCATTCTGGGACAAACTCCATAAAAGATTCCGTTCGAATTATTTTCAACACGACTCACAGCTTCAACCCCTCTCATGATTCCAACATTCACCCAATGTCAAATAACGTATGGTTCGTATAAAAAACCTATAGTCATATCTAATTCTCATTGTCTAACTTTATTTTGCTCCTTGGGTCTGAAACTGATACTATAACATTTCTACGACAACATGTATGGCAAATAGGAGGGGAACGTCAATGTTAATACATCATAAAACAAACTTATTTATTGAGCTAACTTCAGTTGGTATATAAAAATGAGTTGTCGCATTGTGTGGAATCGACAACTTGTTATCAGTTTCAATCTCTATTGCAGCATGCCCACGTCTATCATAAAGAAATAATCTAATCTTAAAGAAGAATGCACTATTATCCTCTTTATTACCTTCACTCCACTTGTAGACATCTGTTGAGCTTTTTGGAAACTCCTTAAACGCATTGATCCACTCAGACAGACTCTCCATAGTGAGATAAATACTCATTTGTTTCGAGCTAGCATATATTGTCTCGGCTGTTATTTGTAACTCCATGCAAAAATCATCAGACCAGACCCTTTTAATTCTCAAACAGTTATGCTCCATGATGTTTGCTCCCTTAATGCTCATAATATCATTCCTTAAATACATACAATAAGAACAATGCGAAGCTCGGATACAAAAGTCAATGGTATTTCACGCTAAAACTAACAAAGCTGACATGGCTCCTCTTGGCTTACCGGTGGTTGTACTGACCCCTGTCACGAAATCTTTCCGGTGTTAATAAAATATAAGGAACATTTTGGCAAAGGAGTGGGACACATGAAAGATTCGTTCAAATTAACCCTCTGTCAACAGGGCTGCTGCCCAACCGTTGAAATCAACACCGATACGAATCAGGTCATTATTACGGATGATTTAGGTGGAAAAGTATCCCTAACGACGGACCAGTTCAAAATCCTTTTAGAACGCTGCGCAAAAGTTATTGGTGAGTAACCATGCTTTATGACCTTTTACTGGTTTTAAGTCTTCGCTTTTTCCTTTTTGATTTCGTCCTTTTTAAAAGTATAAGAAACACCCTTAAAACCAAAGGATATGTCTTCAAGAAGCTCCTGAGTTGTCCCTTCTGTCAAGGATTTTGGTGTGGTTTAGCAGTCTTCCTGGCAACGCATCCGATCACATTAAACTTAGAGGGACTCCTCTCGATGCTCAGTTTTGGATTCATCACTGCCTATCTCAGCATGATGACAACTGCCATTTTTTACCCGCTTATCGATAAGTACGAGAAAAAATACTCAGACTTCAAATTACAATAAAACTGTGTTAGCAAAGGAATCCGTAGATTTTAAAGCGGAAATAGCCATGATTTGGCAAGTCATAAAACGCCAAATTGTGGCTACTCCATTTATACACGTTGTAAGAATTATGTGAATAACGTCGAGGAGTTTCCGCAGCGTCATACTACATTCATATTGACAAAGTTGCGGAAAATCCGTGTTAGGCGACGGACGCTGTTGTGCGATGGACTACTTCCTGTATGATAAAAACCAATCAAACA
>CAKMJS010000041.1 GCA_927405585.1 uncultured Desulfosporosinus sp. | reverse complement strand
ATGAGTATGCGTATGTAATGATTTTCCACTTTATAAACTTGCTGAACAACCCTATAATGGTTTTGTCGCTTCTTTTGACAAGCTCTAAGAAACTCTAGGTGGAGCTTTATAACTCCACCTAACCTATGCTTCCTATGTTCCTATGGTTTCTATCGTTTCAGTAATTTTTTCAAAATAACTTTTTCAAGGAGGAAATTTCAATGGATAATAACCGTGTGGATAAAAACCAAAAATTTAACCATCCACAAAAGAGCAATGCCTTGTTTTACACAATAGCCGGTCTTGTTACAATAATGATCATGATAGGTTCCTATTTCTTAGCTACCAACGACAATAGTCCTAGTTCCTCTGTCAAGGCATCTGCAGAAACGGGAGAAGTAATAAATTATAGCCAAAAAGATAAACTAGAACAAACGAAAGTCGAAAGCAAGGTTGAAAACGGAAAGGTGATCGTTACAACCCTTAGTACAGTTAAAGAGAAAAAATTTATTTGGACAGAATATAAAGCAAACGGTAAAAGAGTTCCCCTTACAGCCTTTATCCAACCCGATGGAAAGGTCATGGTGGCAGTCAGTTTTTGTGAACCCTGTAAAGGAGAAACCTTTCACATCACTGGTAATCAGTTAGTCTGCAACGTCTGCGGAACGGTTTGGGATCTTCAAACACTCAAAGGAATAAGTGGAGGTTGTCAAACCTATCCGCCGGAAGCACTGACTTACTCCTTAAACGGGGATAATTTAGAGATTCCTCAATCTGTCTTGGACGAATGGGTTCCTAGAGTATAGTTCTTCAAGATAAAGTGGACACTGTAAACTGTTAATCAAACGCACTCGTTTTTACGAGTGCGTTCATTCTAAGCAGATTCAACAATCGATTAGTTCTTGCAACTTAGGAGGTACGCTATGTCTTTAATAAAGGTCTGTGATGTCACTAAAACCTACAAAGGTGGAGACGGAGTTGTCGAAGCTCTAAAGGCGATCAATTTAGAGCTTGCTGAAGGGGAATTCTTAGCCTTGATGGGTCCATCCGGTTCCGGGAAAAGCACCTTACTCAGTGTTCTGGGTGGGTTAAATCCTCCCACCTCTGGTAAACTCATGATCGATGATATTGATGTTTATGCCTTAGCACCTGAACGGTTAGCCGATTTTCGGCACGAATACGTCGGCTTTGTTTTCCAACAATATCAGTTGATCCCCTATCTTACGGCCCTAGAAAACGTTATGCTCCCTCTGGCTATTACTTCTCGTCCGGGAAAAGAGCAACGAGAAATGGCTCACACTGTCCTCGAAAAAGTCGGCTTAGGTAGCAAAGCCCTTCGTTTACCTAATCAATTATCCGGCGGAGAACAAAATCGGGTGGCGATTGCTCGAGCGATTGTTAATAAACCAGCCATTATATTCGCTGATGAACCCACCGGAAGTCTAGACTCCAAAACTGCCACTGAACTATTGGAACTATTTCAAGTCCTTAACCGAGACGGTTTAACCATCATTATGGTGACTCATAACAAAGAAAACCTAGCTTGGGTCTCCCGAGCAGTCTATATTCGTGATGGGATTCTAGCCTCTACTCCTGAAGATTCCTAAGGAGGAAACTAAATGCGTTTAACAGATATTGCGTTTCAAAACTTACGCCGCCGTAAAATGCGCTCAGCCTTATTAGTGATCAGTGTTGTTATTGGTGTAGCAGCAATTATCTTCCTCTACTCGACTACCCAAGCGATGAAAGAAGATGTCGCCAACAAACTTGATCAGTATGGTTCGAATATCCTCATTCTTCCAGATACCGGAGAAGCAATGACATTTGGTGGGATAACTGTGGAGGCTCCGACTCAGGTCAAAGAACTAGACGTGTCCTTAATTCCACTCATGCAAACCATTAAAAATAAGGAAACCTTGGCGACTATAGCCCCTAAACTTCTAGTCAACACGAACATTAATGGTCAAGAAATTTTGTTGCTCGGAAGTTGGTTCTTCGAAAGGCCATCGATTTTCCACCACTTTTTTAATCTAAATTCTTGGGGAAAATCTACTCCGAGCTCAGGCGAAGTTATCTTAGGGAGTGACGTTGCCCTCTCCCTGAATCTGACCCTTCAGCAAAATGTATCGA
>CAKMJS010000040.1 GCA_927405585.1 uncultured Desulfosporosinus sp. | reverse complement strand
AAAGTGGTGGGTAAATGTGTCCGATTACATATTGACATACTCAAAAGTAAAATTCTTTCCTCTAGAGCCGGTAAAGGAAGACATTAAAATAGAGGATATCGCCCACTCGTTGTCACTGATGACTAGGGCCAACGGGCACTGTAGCCATTTCTACTCGGTTGCCCATCACTCAATTCATTGCTATAAGGAGGCCAAAAGCCGAGGGTATTCAGAACGGGTACAACTCGGTTGCCTTTTGCATGATGCCAGTGAAAGCTATATCTCCGATTTGACACGACCGGTCAAGCGTAACATGCCTGATTATTGTGTTATCGAGGAAATGCTGCAACGTGTAATCTTTGACAGGTTCATTACAGGGCGATGAAAGTGACGAAACAACGTTAAAAGTTATACAAGCAATATATTCACTAGTTAGTATGAACGGTAGGTAAAGGAGGAGTAAATTTTATTAAGAGTTAATCTGTTTGCAAAGTTTAAGTTTATCGTTTTATTATTTTATTAATTAAAGTTGCATGTAAAGCTTCATCACGGATTATTTCTTCAATGGTAGGGAACTCTTCTACAAGTAGAGAATAACTTTCAGTAGCCTTGAGTTCCCCTTTTTCAAGTAGTTTAAGTATAAACTTAAGACCTAAAACTTTATACAGGGTAATGACCACTAAGGCCTTGAAGTTACTTGCTTTCAATGTCTCACCAGTATATTTCTTCAGGATACTGGCATGTTTTCCTTCGTCAGCTGCAATTCTAAGAAAGAGTTCTTTATCCTTAGTATTTTTTACCACTTCAGCTAATCTGCGATATAGTATTACAGCATCTAGCTCTCCTTGTTGTGCTTTTATAAGTTGTACTTTCTTTTCATTCATACGTTCCGTGGATGATTCAGTTTTCATTTTAATGATCTCTCCTTATTGTATATAATTATTCTGTTTTCGAAAGAGGGAGCATGGCAGGAGGAGTTAAAGCTATCAAAACCTTTGTAGGGGTCTCGGCAGCGTTTTGACAAAGGTGAGGATAACTCCCATCCAAGTGAATGCTATCTTCTTCTTCTAAAATTGCAGAAAATTCCCCTTGAATAATCTTTACTTTACCCGTAAGCACCATAATCCATTCTTCGCCTTCGTGTGTATGTGCACAATTGCCAGCTTGATATCCTGGGGGTAGCTCAACCATTAAGATCTGCAATTGCCGTCCAAAAGGTGCTGATAATATTTCAAGTTCTGGCTCGTCCCCTAATTTTATTCGGGGGCGAGCATTTTTTGTGACCAATTCTGGTGGGAACGGTTCATCCGATAGAAAGCTTCTTATGGGTACTTTAAGTGCTGTAGCCATCTTTTGAAGACTTTCCAGTGAGAGAGAAACCTTATCATTCTCTAGCTGGCTGATGAAACCCCGAGATAGTCCGGTAGTTTCTGCCAATTGGGGAATTGTTAAATTCAATTCTTGTCGAAACGCTTTAATCTTAGGTCCGATAGACATTAATTACACTCCTTAAGTTTAGTGTGACAAAAAATTATTGTTAACATAACAACGTAGCTAATGTTTCTGTTACTAATATATTATTTTTATCACTAAAACACAAGAGTGGGGGGAAAACTTTTAAGCCTTGAATATAGGAATAGCTTTAATAATTGTAGTGATTGTTTCTTTAATAGCCATTCAATAATAATCGCCGTTTTAGACAAATAGCTAAAACGGCGATTATTAATCTGTGTTCGTTTAAAGTGAGAAAAGGTATCAGCTTCTAATGAGAACATCAAGAGGATTTCCTCTTAGAGAATAACAAACCGCTAAAGAGGGATTATCTATATACCAGTCAACGAGGTGGCAAAGGCAGGAATTTGTCACCTCGTTGGCTATACGCTTTCCAGTAGAAAAACCAGCGGGGTAAGTTCCCTGCTCTTGGGCGTCTATGCAGGCGGGGAATTAGTCTATGCCGGACGTGCCGGTACCGGCCTGAGCAAAGCCGACATTAAAGAGCTGGAGGGGAAATTTGCGGGCAGGAAGAGGATGGAGTCCATTCCAACTGGTGCCCAAGCCCAGGTCTTGCCGCTTGCCTTTGCTACGAACATTTGTAACTATAGCAGGAATATTTAGGCAACATGGTGAAATTCTAGCTGAAAGTAGCCATTGAGTTTTGGATTTGGCGAGGGGAATAGTTGGACGTGCCCAATATGCTTGCCTTTGCAGAGGAAGTGAATGCGTTGCTTGGCAAGAGTACCCTTCTCCTGAGCAGCGAAGGAGGAGACTATTCCTTTGGCCCGGCGTCAGCTGACCAGTTCTTTGAGAGATATTCATGGCTGGATAATTCGCCGGAGCTTTATGAAGAGGGTGACGACCTTAAGACACGCCTGGTCAAATACAGCGAGTATGCAGTTTCAAATCATAAGTCTTAGAATGCACTTCATGGAATTGCCTAAATTTTATGGAAAAGGTCAATAAATACTTGAGATTCCTTTCTCCGCGGAAACAACACCAGAATGAGGAAACAGAATTATATGGCCAAGGTATGGGGAAAATGAAAGGTGATTTAGAGATTATAATATGGAGGTTAACGGTATTGAAAAATCCTCAGCTCTATAACGCAATATTTCATAGGAAGTCCATCCGGAAATATGACATGACACCACTTCCCACAGAGACACTGGCAACGTTGAAGGACCATGCAAGCAGCGCAAAGCCACTTGATGAAAGTATTCGATATGAGTTCGTTCACCTATATTCCGCCGATGTAAAAAATCTCTTGCCGATTAAAGCTCCACACTACATTTGTGTGTATTCCCAAATAAAGGGGAACTATTTGATGAATGCGGGCTTTTTGCTGCAGCAGGTTGACCTATACCTCTCTGCAAATAATCTTGCCAGTTGTTGGCTGGGGATCGCGAAGCCTTCAAAGGAAGTCCCCAAGCAGATCAACGGATTAGAGTTTGTCATAATGCTTGCCTTTGGGAATACTACTGAGCCTATATATAGAACAAATACCTCAGAATTTAAGCGCAAAAGTGTATCTGAAATATCTTGCGTGGCGGGGGCGGACTCTATCCTCGAGCCTGTTCGCCTCGCTCCATCATCTTCCAATACACAGCCATGGTTTTTTAGCGGAGAGGTGGAAGCAATGACAGTGAGCCGCAAGAAATTGAACCTGCTTAAAGCGGCATTTTATGGAAAAATGAATCAGATTGACATTGGTATTGCCCTTTGTCACTTTTGGCTCTCAGTTGACCATCTGGGCCAAGTGGTAAGATATAGTTTTGAAAAGGATGCAGCACCAAATGGTTACGAATTTATGGTGAAAGCAATGATTAGTCAATAAAGGTGAACTGGGCAAACTGATAAAGAAGTAATAATTTCACGAACAATAAAGGAATGAATAACATGATTTTCCCAAATGCAATTTCTTCCTTTAATTTTCAGGAAATGCTGAGAAGGTCCATGCGGACCTGTTCGCCACGAATGAAATACAAAAGGTTAAGAAGTAATGGAAGTAATAGAAGAAATGGAGTGGGTCCGAGATGAGTAACGAGCTTAAACATGAGGGAACTAGTTTCGGGAAAAGACTGGCTTCGCTGCATTTCTGGAATGCTTTGTTCGTTTCGTTGCTGTTACTATCTGGCCTCGTTATGTACAGTAGCTATTGGCGAGAGGTGCTTGGTGAAGCTAAGGCTGGGATCAAATGGCTACATATTATAATCGGCTTGATTTCTTTCGTTCCGTTGTTTTCCTATCTGCGAGCTACTAGCAAGACACTGGAAGCTTCTCAAAGGCAAGTTTTGGCAGCGTGTTAATGTCATTGTGGTACCCTTGATTCTTCTAGGCTGGTTTATATCAGGGATTTTTTTATGGCAGTTCCAGGCTGTGGGCCCGAAGATCGTTAATGCTTCTCTGCTAGTACATGATCTATTGACCTGGATTGGACTTCCCTTGTTCATATATCATTCCATATCTAGGCAGAGCCGGTTGAAAGAATCGAAGAGTCCTCGAATCACACCGGGTGGAGCGGGCGATGGCCGTTTATCAGTGCTCATGCAGGCATTTTACACACGTAAAGCCTTTATTCGTACAGTCATCGGTGTCGGCTTGACTATTTCCCTGGGACCTTCACTGATTAAGTGGATTAGCAATCTGGGGTCGAGGCAAGAGCAAGCTGCTTACAACTTTCTTCCTGTGCCCCAACCATTACCGGAGTCTGCTCCACCCATTGGTGGCGGAGCGATCGATACCTTTCGCAGCTACTCAGTGACTAGACTTCCCCTTTTTACCAGCGATAATTGGTCTTTTACCATTGATGGCTTAGTCGAAAAACCAGTGACTTGGAATTGGGAGGAGTTTGTCGCTTTGAAGCGCTCTGTGCAAGTCAGTGATTTTCATTGTGTTACAGGATGGTCGGTTTATAAAAATACCTGGGAAGGCCTGCCCCTGAAAGAACTTCTAGAGAGGGCTCAGGTGAAGGTACAGGCGAGAGTCGTCAAGTTCCATTCTGGAGATGGAGTGTACACGGATTCATTAACCCTTTCGCAAGCGGATATGGACAACGTCATTGTCGCAGTGTTACACGATGGGAAACCCATACCAAACGATCTAGGGTTTCCAACAAATTCACCTCCCTAGAGTGAAATGGCCTTTTTGATATTATTATCCATAGACTCCTACCAACCATTCTTATCACGAAAGCAAGCCAGAACTACTCTTAACCACCAATTAGATATAAACTTCTAACAAAAAAGCCTTAAAATACTGCAAACAATTATATAATTAATAAA
>CAKMJS010000039.1 GCA_927405585.1 uncultured Desulfosporosinus sp. | reverse complement strand
GGGGTGAAGAATGATCGCCTCCATCTGGTCATGGATTGTTCAACCTCTGACTTACGGTTTTATGCAGCGTGGATTGGTCGCCTCCATTTTGGTGGGGACGGTGTGCGCGATAATCGGTGCATTTATTGTGCTGCGCGGCATTTTTGCTCAATTTATATTTTATTCACCGATATGATTTTGAACTGGCTGGGTTAGTGATAGACAGTCTCAGCACAGGCGCATCTCCCTCAGCCCAAGATCTTTCTGCTTTGGTAGATGCGATCAAGCTCGCGAATACGGCGTTCAAAGGTTGAGAGAGATGGGCAAGGTGCTGCATATATCTCTGCTGACACCATGCGGTTTTTTGACAGCTTGAAAGTCGAAGTGGATTGCACTGGCACCAAAATTCCTGCGGATCTTTTGTTGGGTATCGCTCCACATTGGACCCCGGTATTCATAATACACATACCTTTTCCCTTATAACGAAGTTTGGGTTTTAACCCTTTTGATAATGAAATAATATTTTTTGCCTTTGTCACACCTTCTTACACTCTTAACTCTGCGGATTAACAGAAAATGGGGCTATTACTTGGTTAGCTTACCGTACGGTATTTTTTTAGTAACCTCTTTATTAATACCACTCATTCATGGTACATAATTCTCATGTTGCGACGTATTTGTAGAATATTGTGCAACTATACCTAAAAGTCAAATAAATGTTAATGAGCTGCATTCGGGATTATTACAATATTAGCGATTACTCTTGATCTCATGGAATACGGTCATCCCTGATAAGGGGAGATCCTGGATTTGTCTCGTTTTATAGGTATTGACCCTGTTCTGACTGATGGTTTTGCATTCCGGACATACCGCCTGTCGGGTATTGGAAATCCAATAAAATTCATAGCTACCCGTTGATCTCAAGCCTAATGCGAGTTCTTTTTTGGTTTGCGCAGTAAGGTTAATAGATTGTTCCATAAAATCCATTATACGGTCGCCGATCAGAGAATCTAATTCTCCCAAAACCCTGAAAACCCCTAATACCAGGCTATTTCAGCTCTATCACCACGACTACCTCGACATGCCCTGTCACTTCAATAGAGCTATATCTTTATAACCTCTGCGCGGACAGTAGTTAAGCCAATAAACCGTCTCGCGCCAAGGATGGCGCGATCGATCTAACACGATATGTTGCCTAACGATGTATTACCGACTCGTGTCGCAGAACCCTCCAATTCCATAGGGTGTATACGACACATGTCGGTAATACTCCCTATCCGAGAACTGGTTGTTACCATTAACAATTAAAGGTTGTAGCTCGTGTAACACTAAAGTCGAGATTTCAGAAAAATAACAAGTATTCCTTTATTTATAATAAGATTATGCATCAGAATGCTCGACCTCTTAATATATGGAAGGGGTAATTACATGTAAATCAACTTCGCAAACAACTGCTTTAGTGTACCAGGCCGAAGGTTTACACTCTCTAATGTCCTTTTTAATTGATATCTCAACTTCACAGTATAGACAAAATGTCTACTTACTATTCCCCCAATATTAAATATTCTTGTCTAAGGATCCAACAAAATAAAGGATATTTCTTCCATAAATATGAATATATTAAAATAATGGTCAAAACAGTAAGTGTTTGTCGTCAATATGTATCCCTCACCTTGCATGAAGGCTATCATGGTCTTAAAAGGACGGACTCTATCAATTCAATTCGACAAAAAATCTCAGCCAATTTGCATCAGCTGAGATACGATCACCTTATTACAGTGCTGTTAAGGCGAAGTCCTTAATGCTCCCCCTTGGTCTCCACTCTCCGTCTCGCTACCAAGCCAGGAGACTTCGCTTTAACGTTAGCGAATCCTTCTAGCGCGAGTGGCTACCAAACTTTGTGAAAGCGCCACATGCATCAGCGGGGCTGAGCACAGGACGTGCGAAGCCGACAACTGAGCCAGGGACGGCGAATTTGTCGGGAACCCCGCCCTCTTTCATTAGGCGCTTGAGCAATTAGTTTGGTCCACGACCGCGTGGATGAGCGGTGTTAAAGCGAAGTCTCCCCCCCGAGGCTCGGCGTTCCAACTCCAACTACCAAGCCAGGAGACTTCGCTTTAACGTTAGCGAATCCTTCTAGCGAGTGGCTACCAAACTTTGCGAAAGCGCGACATGCATAAGCGGGGCTGAGCACAAGGATGTGGGAAGCCAACAACTGAGCCAAGGATGGCGAATTTGTTGGGAACCCCGCCTTCTTTCATTAGGCGCTTGAGCAACTAGTTTGGTCCACGAGCTAGCGGATGAGCGATGTTAAAGCGAAGTCTCCCTACTCCACCGTGACACTTTTCGCCAAATTTCTCGGCTTATCGACGTCACACCCTCGTGCCACAGACACGTAATACGACAAAAGCTGTAGCGGAATCACTGCGAGCAGCGGAGCTAGCTCATCGATGGTCTCAGGAATGTAGATCACATGATCGACGGATTTTGCCATACTTGTGTTTCCCTTATAGGTTAGCCCGATCACTCGAGCATCCCGAGCTTTGACTTCTTTGACATTCGAGATGGTTTTAGCATAGACATTCCGTTGAGTTGCTAAAGCAATGATGGGTGTCTCTTCCGTGACGAGAGCCAAGGTACCGTGTTTTAATTCCCCGGCCGCATAGGCTTCAGCATGAATATAGGAAATCTCCTTGAGCTTGAGGGCGCCTTCCATAGCAACAGCCCAGTCTAAAGCACGACCGATGAAGAAGGCGTCTTCCACCTTGACAAAGGACTGCGATAAGTCTTTGATTAGGTCCTCCTGATCCAGAACTTCTTGAGCTTGGGCAGGAATCAGCTTCAGAGCGGTAATAACTTCGTTAATTTTTTCCTGTGGCAACGTCCCTTTGACCTGAGCCAGATATAGTCCAAGCATGACCATTCCTTCGAGCTGTGTGATATAGGCTTTTGTCGAAGCGACTGCAATCTCTGGGCCTGCCCAAGTGAAGATGACATCATGGGCTTCGCGGGCTACTGTGCTCCCGACCACATTGGTAACTGCCACGACACGCGCTCCGCGGTTTTTGGCTTCCCGAAGTGCAGCTAGGGTATCTGCTGTTTCTCCGGACTGACTAATCACTATAACTAAGGTATGCTCGTCAATAATTGGCCCGCGATAGCGAAACTCGGAGGCAATGTCCACTTCAACGGGCAGATGCGCCCAACGCTCGATCAGGGTCTTACCGACTAGACCGGCATGCCAAGCTGTACCGCAAGCAACGATATACACTTTATTAATCTGTGCTAGTTGTTCGAGGGTCAAATCCACTTCCTTGAGAACAACTCTCCCGTCTTTTAAGCGTCCTAGCATTGTATCTCTCAGGGCTTTGGGTTGCTCATGGATTTCCTTGAGCATGAAATGCTCGTACCCGCCTTTTTCGGCAGCCACTGCATCCCACTTCACATCATAGACTTCTTTAGTACGCGGATTTCCTGCGAAGTCTGTGATCTTTACCCCTTCTTTCGTAACAACGACCATTTCGCCATCATCTAATATATAAACTTTGCGCGTATAGTTTAAAATAGCCGTGATATCACTGGCCACGAAGAACTCTCCATCACCCAGACCCACCACCATTGGACTGTCTTTACGGGCAGCGACCAGCTTATCTGGATCTTTGAGGCTTAAGACAACCATGGCGTACGAGCCATGAACGGTCTCTAAGACTTTTCGGACAGCCTCTTCTAGGTCGCCTTTATAAAAGTCCTCTAATAAGTGAGCTAACACTTCTGTGTCAGTCTCTGATACAAACTGATGCCCTTTTTCGATCAGTTGATCTTTTAAGTCCAGGTAATTCTCGATGATTCCATTATGCACGACTGAAAAGTCATGCTGGCAATCACTATGAGGATGAGCGTTGAGGAATGACGGACGACCATGTGTCGCCCACCGGGTATGCCCGATCCCGATCCCAGACTGGGAATAATTCTCTCCAAGTTCCTCTTCGAGGGCCACTATTTTACCCACACTTTTGGATACCACGATTTTGTCCTGATCTAAGACCGCGACACCCGCCGAATCATACCCCCGATACTCTAGTTTCTTTAAGCCCGTAACCAAAATGGGAATAGCAACCCGTTTCCCAATATATCCAACAATTCCACACATATAATTTACTCCTTTCAAAATCAATTAAGAAAACTCTGTACGGGCAATTCATGAATTGCCCCTACCAAATTAAATTAAGAAAACCCGTACGGGCAATTCATGAATTGTCCCTACTTTCTGCAAACTATAAAAGCCGTCCTGACATGGACGACTTGTTGATTCAGCTTCTTTGCAACACAGCAAGGGGGGAATTTTTAGACATACCATCCCCTTGTCTTGTCAACTTGCTCCTTGTCCCGAAAATTACTCTTCGGTTTTAAGCAAGCTTTACGGTGACAAGCCACCGAGAGGGATCCGCCGAATTCTTCGATAACCCTCTTCCTCGTCGACCTTAATGGTTCATGCACCATAAAGGTCCTGGCGCTTAAATATTGTTGCCAAAACTGATCCAACTATCCAGTCTGTAGATAATCCTACTATTTTATTCCTGGTTCTTATCTTTTTGCGCTCACCTACTTTCCATGAATGGTCCATGTGCCCTACTTCTGCCCATGAACCATTATACGCTAAGTTAACAAAGTAAGCCAATGATCTCTCTATTTTTATTCATCGCACGCTAGAATAATGTCAATAACTCCTTGGGCCAGTTCTCTTAATTTTTGTTGATCTGGACCCTCGACCATTACTCGGATCAGGGGTTCTGTCCCAGAAGGACGTACTAACACTCTACCTTGGTCGCCCAGCATCAGCTCTGCTTGCTTCACTTTCCCGAGCACTCTCTCATCCTTCATTACACGTTCTTTATGCTTTATGGTCGTATTGAGGAGTACTTGAGGTAAGCGCTGCATTTGGGCAGCAAGCTGAGAAAGTGTCATTTCTCGTTCCTTGATGACTGCTAATAAATGAAGGCCAGTCAATAAGCCATCCCCCGTTGTATTATGATCCAGGAATATGATGTGTCCGGACTGCTCCCCGCCCAGCTTCGCTCCTGTTCTGAGCAGTTCTTCCATGACATAGCGATCCCCGACTTGGGTCTGAAAGATTGTAATGCCTGCTTCTTTCAGGGCTAGATGTAACCCTAGATTACTCATGACAGTTACGACCACTGCATTCTGATCTAAGTTTCCTTTGGCTTTTTGGGCTAAGGCACAAATCAGCATGATGAAATCCCCGTCTAAGATGTTGCCTAGTTCATCGACCACAATCAGACGGTCAGCGTCTCCGTCTAAGGCCAGTCCCAGATCAGCGCCGTGTTCCAATACCGCCCGTTGTAATTGTTCCGGATGAGTCGACCCGCAATGAGCATTGATATTAATGCCATCAGGGGTATTACAAATACAGATGACCTCGACCCCAACCTCCTGCAAGACGAGAGGTCCGACAAACGCTGCAGCGCCGTTGGCACAATCCAAAACGACCTTAATCCCGTCTAGACGGCCCACCGTAGCTTTAAGAAAATCGATATAACGACGTCCAGCATCGTTAATGTCAATCACCCGTCCTACCTCGCCCCCGATCGGGACCTGCCAAGGTTTTTCCTCATTTAAGACAATCCGTTCGATTTCATCCTCGATCGCGTCCGGTAGCTTATACCCGGTCGAATCAAAAAACTTAATCCCGTTATCTTGAACAGGGTTATGGGACGCCGAAATAACGACGCCAGCACTCACTTCAAGAGTGCGCGTTAGCAAAGCAATTCCAGGTGTCGGTAAGACTCCCACCCGCAAAACATCCGCTCCAACCGAGCAAATTCCGGAGATAAGTGCCGCTTCGAGCATGTCTCCAGAAATCCGGGTATCTTTGCCAATCACAATTCGGGGGTGTGGATGCTCCTTGCTCAAGACGTAAGCACCCGCTTGCCCAAGGCGAAAAGCGAGACTCGGTGTCAGCTGGCTGTTGGCCACGCCGCGTACTCCATCGGTTCCAAAAAGTCGACCCAAGCCTGTTCCCTCCTTATTTTATCTAGTCTATTGATCCTCTGCTCTAAATGTGTTCGATTATCTATATCACCAGTGGAACAGTATTATTCTACTCTACCTTAGCATATTGCGCCATAAGATGCTCAGCCATTCTTAACCCATCGACTGCTGCACTTGTAATTCCTCCGGCATATCCTGCCCCTTCACCCGTTGGATAGAGCCCGGCTAGACTTACGGATTCCCCCTGAACATTTCTCACAATGCGGATGGGCGAGCTTGTCCTTGTCTCTATTCCTGTCAAGGTCGCCTTGGCGCCTGCAAACCCTTTAATTTTGCCATTGAAGACTCGTAGTGCACGTTCTAGCACATCTCCTACCGCAACTGGAAGCACTTCCTGTAGTATATACGGTTCAATACCCGGCGTATAAGTGGGTAACAAATCAAAATTATTGGTTACACGTCGTTCTAAAAAGTCGACAACCCGTTGTACTGGAGCCTTATAATTCGACCCTCCTGCAATAAAGGCCTTACGTTCCCAGGTTCTTTGGAATTCTAGCCCAGCAAGGGGATGGGTTGTCGGAAAATCGTCTGCACCCACGGTTACAACGATCGCACTGTTGGCAATCTTCGTATCTCGGTCATAGGCGCTCATCCCATTCGTGACAACTCCACCTTCTTCAGATGCTGCTGCCACTACCTTTCCTCCGGGGCACATACAAAAAGCGTAAGCCCCTCGGCCCGTTCTAACATCCTGATACGTGAGCTGATAATCCGCAGGTCCGAGATGACGGTGTTCCTCGACACCGTACTGAGACAGATTAATCAGAGCCTGCGGGTGTTCTACACGCAGGCCAATAGCAAAGGATTTCTTCTCGAGTGTGACGTCCATAGAATGTAAGAGCTGATAGACATCTCGGGCGCTATGCCCAATTGCGAGAATCACGGTGTCCGTCGGAATCTCTTCATCTCCGTTGACAACAACTCTTTGCAGGCGGCCTAAGGATGATATCAATCCGGTCACTTTTGCCCGGAAACGGATCTCTCCGCCCAAGGACTCGATTTCCTCTCGAATCCCTTTGACAACGTTTTTCAGAATGTCGGTCCCAATATGTGGCTTAGCTAAGTATTGAATCTCAGCTGGTGCCCCGTGCTTGACGAACGTCTCCAAAACGTCCGAAATCCGGCGATCCTGAATGCGAGTTGTAAGCTTACCATCTGAGAAGGTCCCCGCACCCCCTTCACCAAATTGCACATTGCTCTCAGTGTCTAAGGTTCCTGTCTCCCAAAACTCCTGAACTTTGCGAGAGCGTATCTCAACTGAATCACCTCGTTCAAGCACCAGCGGGGCATACCCTCTACGGGCTAAAGCTAACGCGGCAAAGTACCCGGCCGGTCCGGATCCGATCACCACCGGACGATGGTTCAGAACTTTACTGGGCTCTGGCCAAAGTACAGGCGCTTCAATTGGAGCTTCTTTCAGTCCAGGAACCCGAGCTAACACACGACTGATTTCCGTGTTTGGAACGTCAAGAGAAAACTGAACCGTATAGACGAACATGAGGTAGGGTTTTTTGCGGGCATCTAGGGAACGACGCAAGAAGCGGAGCCCGCTGATACTTTGGGCTGGGACCTGTAGCTTACGAGCCATCGTCGCCGTTAATAACGAATCCTCTTCGACCGGGATTCTCAAATTTGTCCATAGTAAATCCATGGTTATTACTCGGCTCCTTTTGGCAATTTATCTTTGAGGATATAGTTCACTTGCGGTGCTGTTGGGATGGTTACACCGGGAGGTAGTTGCCAGTATACTTTCGAATTGTCATAAGTCCCTGCAAGCTGACCAGCGGCGTCAACCCAAAGTTGAACCTGAGTAGCTGTCACATCTTTCAAGATCTCAGGCAGACCTTCCACAACGAGGTTGACGGGAGGAACGGATTGACCTATCTCAAGACCTATGTCAAGATTACGAATTTGAACTTCTACTCCAGGGATTTCTTTTTGAACCACACCTTGTCCAATTTGAGCAACAACGCTCAGGGTAGTTCCTGCCTTAAAGGTAACCCCCTTGGGTAAGGCTACTTTATCGATTGGAATCTGGAACACTTTATCTTCCCTCAGATCCGTTATATCCACTGGACCTAGATTCAAGCTATCAAATCCTTTTAAGGCCTGATCGGTTCCAAATATCTCTACCCTGATTGGAGAGGGTACTAAAGCACGCAAGGTTTTTCCTGGGGCAGGTTTTCCGCTACTCGTTACTTTCAAAGGAATCATCTTAGAAGAAAGTCCCTTCGCCAGTACAGGTGCAATCACATCCACGGTACTCGGAAAAGCACTCAAAATTGCGACGTTGGGATTGGGTCCGTATATGGGTTTACCCTCTTTATCACGAAAACTCAAAGGCCGAGAAATCTGAACTGTTTCATTGGCCCCTGTGACACTGAATTCCACCGTCACTTTGATCAGCGTACTAAGAATCGAACTCGGACCACGGACATTCACCGCTGAAGGTTTAAGAAAGGTGGTGCCTAACTGATACCCTTCCGCCGGAACACCCGTTACGATAGACTCCACCGAGACCAGCTTCTCTTGGACAGTATCCAGTTGCAGTTGAATACTCGCAGGTTGAACGTCCACCACATTGGTGCCCACCGGAGTGTTGACTTTAATGATATAACTTTTTTCCCCAGGTTCTCCACCGGTAAGATCAATCTGAGCATAGATATTTTTAATATTAGCACTAGGGTTAATCCCTTGCAAACGAACACGGACTTCAGGAAGCTGAGTCATCACGACCATATTTTCTGGCAAACCACTCGCTACGAGGGGTATGGTCAGGGTTTGCTCATGCATAGGCGTGCCAGGGGTCCCTTGATTCATGACAAAAAGCCAAAAGAGAATCGCAAATAGGAACGAAACTACTTTGACTCCGAGGTTTCGCCGAAATATGTTTATCATTGGGCTACCACCTCCAAAACGGAATGGCTGATGAGGAAGTTCCCTTGGTCTCAAGTTCCCTCAACAACAATTCTCGTAACGTTTTCTCATCCATAAAGCGGGTCAGCGCACCATCAATCCCTACAGAAATTGCGCCTGTTTCCTCGGAGACAACAATAGCTAGAGCATCGGAAATTTCCGTTAAACCTATCGCGGCTCGATGGCGTGTCCCCAATTCCTTTTGGATATTGGGATTTTCAGATAACGGGAGAAAACAGCCAGCCGCCGCCACACGATCCCCCCGAATAATGACAGCGCCATCATGCAGAGGGGTATTCGGAATAAATATATTGACCAGGAATTCCGAAGAAACCATCCCGTCAATCTTAATTCCGGTTTCTACAAAATCTTGGACTCCTGTTTTACGTTCAACGACCATCAAAGCGCCAATACGGTTTTTGGAAAGGACTTGCGAGCAACGCACTAACTCTTCCGCGACTTGCTGCAAATTATCCGCTCCTGGTACCAAGGGATGACGAGTAAAAAAGCTCCCGCGTCCTAGTTGCTCCAACGCCTTTCTAAGCTCTGGCTGGAAAACGACTGGGATCGCTATGACAAACATCTGCCACATTTTATCTAATAACCAGTCAATCGTAACCAGCTCAAAATATCTAGCTAACAGAGAGACGACCAGTAGCACCATCACTCCCTTAACCAACTGCACAGCACGCGTACGTTTAATAAGCATGTAGAACTGGTAAAAGACCACTGCCACTACGATGATATCGATAGCGCTCCGCAACCCGAAATTCCGATATTGCGATAAGAATTCAGCCATGGTCTTCCCCCTTTCTAGATGCGCATCAAAGCTACACTAATATTTATTTCTCCATCAAAGTTAATAAAACCTGCGTTCCAATAGAAAAATTATGGAAAACTTAAATTATTTTCATCCCCGCAAGCAGCCCAAAACACCCTGTTAACATCATATCTCCATAGGGCGCTGCTTTATACCAATTAAGTGGTTTCGCTAGGCTTCTTCGGGGGCCGGTTACTGAGATGAAATTCCAACCTGTCTGCATTTCAGGATGTAGCGTTGCGCCATGCCCACCTTGATCAAACACTTCAGCGTTGGTTAATTCTGTGGTCTGAAAACGTTGAATAAGTTTGGCGAGCGATGTTAAATCAACCATACTAGTGTGGTGTTCAAAGATACCATAGACCCTCTCCCCGCGAATGGCTGCGACCAGAGTATGAGAGTTTCCAATATTGACAGCTAGTATCCCCTTCTTCAGATGCGGAGTTACCAAGGGATCTGTCATGATCCCCAAAAGCGCAGCGGTCCCGGTATCGGCCACAATTGCCTCGGGCATAATTTCTCGCAGGGCACGCATTCGCGTGTACACTTCTGGAATGTCCTGTGTGAACACAAGTTTACTCAAATCTCCCCCCTGCAGCACAAACTCTTCCCAGAGCCGGAAGCGAAGGGTTCTATTACTTTCCGTTACACTAAATCCGTGATCCTGTACGGCAACTGCCAGCTTCTGTGGATATTCCATTCCAAATGCCTGAATCGCTTGTCTAAGCGCCATGGGGTCTATATCTCCCAGCCAAATAGGTATCGTCGACTCTGGTGCTTCTTCACAAAGCACGATGCCCATCCTCTCTACAAGTGCCAAATTATCATTAAACGTTAAGGCAACTGAAGGGGTTGCGTAGGCCTGGAGACCCGCGGCCAAATGCTTTTTCACCGCTAGAGCACACGCTCCGCCACCCATCAAATGACCGTGCAGGAAAATCCCCCGACCTGAGGCAGTCGCTTTGCGAATCTGGGTTGCAACAATCTGCGTTCGGCTTGGCACAATAAACTTCGGACAGTTTTCTATCAATTTTTCCGGCTGATAGAGAAGGATATCCTGGGTGCCAGACCCCACATCAATTAATATCATACTTTCTGTCATTTAACAAAACCACCTTCATGTATACCACGATTACCCGACAGCTATCGAAACATAATGCCTGTGTAGGGGCAATTCATGAATTGCCCCTACTTTATAAAGGTCCTAGTGAGCCAAGGCTTAAAGATTTTTACCGAATGATGCGGGCAAAGCTCCTGACAGCAGAAACAGCGTATACACTTTTCCAAGTCTACGATTGGACGCTGGTTCTCATTCATCGTGATAATTTTCGAAGGACAATTATTAACACAGTCACCGCACCCCACACACGATTCGTGCTCAAAAATCGGAATCGGTCGCAAACGATTGAGCGCAAACTTCTTGACTCTTCGAGGTAACGGGAACATGTCTAAGAAATTAGTCGATACTGCCTTAGGAATCACAAACCCTTGAATTCGCCATAAGGAGCGTGAATCTCCTTTAAGTTCTAGTTCATTCAGACGACTTGTTAAACCACGAAGACGTGCTGCCATGATGGTCGGAACCTTCTCAGGTTTTAAGCCAATAAGATCTGTAGCTACGACATCTAAGGCGAAGGGGTCCGTACTCAAAATAAGAGCTCCAATGTCTCGGGGTTTACCGCTCGACGGTCCATCCCCTTCCATGCCGACGACCCCATCCATGATATTTAAAGTGGGTTTTACCCAAGTCGCAATATCCACGAGAAGCTCCGCGAAATCCTCAACTTTGAACATCTTAAAGTGATATTCCGCTTTTAAAAGCCCCGGGATCACTCCAAAAAGGACCTTAACAGCACCCGTAAAAGTCATCATGCCATGAGTTTTTAGCTTTGAAAGAGGAATAACAACATCAGCATCTAAGACACAGTTGGTTACGGTTAAACTTTTAGCGAGTTTTGCTTCTGGATACTGAAGGGTCGTTTGTCCAACATCTTCGTTGAGAATTGCACCGGTGCGTTCGGTCACCTCTTGTAAGCCCGACCTTTCATAAATCGCTTGGAGCGCGCTTACAGTATAGGGCCCACCCGGGCTGTCTCCGATGATCGCAATCCCACCTGCCTCCTGGACGAGGCGAACCACAGCTTCTACGACGCTAGGATGAGTTGTTACCGCTTCTTCCGGTCTTTTTTTCATCAGCAGGTTAACTTTTAGTAAAACTTTTTGCCCCGGCTTCACAAACGCAGACATGCCACCCCATTCAGCAAGCCCTTCTCGCAAGAGCTGTTCTACATTCGCTGTGTAATCTAGGCAATATTTCAGTACGACTTTCGCCTGCACTTAATCTTCCACCCTCTCCAAGCCCTGAAAGAGATCCGTACCCTTTCCTGGAAATGCACTCAATGCCGGGTCAGCTTGAAAATACTCTTGACTCAAATAATTTTGTTTTTGGGTTTCTTCTAGCCCCTCAAACTTTAACCTAGAGCCCTGTTGAGTCTGATGCTCTAGTATAGCTCGCCATTTCCTCTCCGCCCAAGGTGAAATCGCGATCTTATAATTCGCTTCCTGTAGCTTGTCCGCTTCAAGCCGCCAGCCAGGACGTACGTAGCACAAACGGGGTAGAGCATAGGGTTTTCCCCACTCTGGCTCGATAGGCTCCTGCGCAAGCTGAATAGCAGCCTTTGTGAAGTGGTGCATTGCGAGGTGGTCACGGTGTCCCGAGGAGCCGTCTGCTCCAAAGGTAATGATCACCTGGGGACGAACCTCGCGAATGATCCGAATAATTTTTTCAACGATCTCAAGGGGTGGTGCTATAGGGACTTCCTTATCCCGATATCCTAGAAAAATAACTCGCGCGATCCCTAGAACTTTAGCCGCGCGCATAAGTTCTTGTTCTCGAATCTGCCCGAGTTCTTCTGGCTTACAAATCTCAGCTACTTTACCAGCTTCACCCTTGGTTGCTGTCACAAGGGTAATCGTTACCCCTTGGTCTGCATATTTAGCAATTGTACCCCCTAGGGCAAAGGATTCATCATCAGGATGGGCAAAAATGAGCAACATCTGTTTTGTCATAATTACTTCACCCTTTCATCGTTCGTGCAGTGTTTTCTCGTCATTATTTCAGCTTGGTAGCTTATCTTTCACCCAAATGTTCCAAATAGATTGATTGATGATTTCCTATATTAAGGACCTAAACTGTATTATACCTCTTTTTAACCTTTGAAGGAAATTTTCATCCAACTGTAAAAATGTACCGATATCAAGCGGAAAGTTGTTATGTTATACTGCATGTGTCTTGACAGGTACAAGTCTTAAATTAATTAAGGAGGATTCGTTCATGAAAAAGACATCAAAACTATTGATTGGTCTTCAAACAATAATTCTACTAAGTACAGTCACCTCACCGGTACTCGCCGCCATTAATATAGGCGCTCCTCGCCCTTTAAGCGGTTCAGTTATTAGTCTTCGGTCGTATGTTCCTGGGACAACGCAGGTTATTCCAGCCCTAGCTCCGACGCCTGCTCCGCCTCCGGCTTCAGCTCCAATCCTAACGCCGACTCCAGCGACCCAAACAACAGTTGCTACTCCAACTACTACATCTGTTCAAAACCCAACACCCACTCAATCTCAATTCGTCAATCTAAGACCATCACCGTCCGTCCAAAAGGGAAATGTCGTTTCCTTAAAAGATATTCGTAACCAACCCACCACCGCTGTAACGCCTGCTCCTGCTCCAGTTCCTACACCCGCTCCTACGCCTGTTTCTTCTCCTTCTCCAGTCCCTATTCCTGTTCCAGTTCCTTCAACCATTTCTATTTTGACAGCAATAACCGCCGATGAGCAACTCATGATCAATATAATTAATCAAGAGCGTATTGCTGCAGGCGTAAACCCAGTAAAGTTAGACCTTCGCTTAGCCTCCGTTGGACGCGCTAAAGCCAACGACATGAAAGCAAACAACTACTTCAGTCATACCTCGCCAACCTACGGAAGCCCTTGGGCAATGATGCAACAAGCAGGCATCACTGTACGTTGGGCAGGGGAAAACATTTCCGGCAATAAATCCGTTGCGGGTTCCATGGCATCACTTATGCAAAGCCCAGGGCATAGAGCCAATATTCTCGACCCTCGCTTTACTCATGTTGGTGTAGGAATTGCTTATGGAAGTGCCTATGGGAATCTTTACGTTCAGGAATTTTTACAACAGTAGTCTATTGATGCGAAAAGGACCTCCGAGAGGTCCTTTTCGTTTATCCTTTCACCCTCCGCTTGCCGGGCTGAGTAATGCCAACTCGTCACCGTCCCTGAGTAGGACAGAAAAGCGTTTGTTTCCACTGATGTGTTGTTTATTGACAAACATAATTACCTGCGTTAGCTGCTGTTCCGAGATGTCGGGACAGCTTTCTATGACCTCATTTAATACCTGTCTTACTGTGCCTTCTTTGACAAGCAACTGCCTTATATTGCTATCGACACTAATCAACCCAAAAAATTTAACTGTAATCATACCGATAGTCCTTCAAACCCAACTTCTCTAGTCTGCGTTTTGTGGGCACACCCTGTTCATCCCAGCCTCTGATTTTGTAGTAATCCTTCAGCATTTCAGGCAATTTAACCTTACTGTCAACCTCATCTGCCCTTTGCAGTTCACTGGTAAGTCTCTTTGGCAGGGTATCGTCACGAGCCTTCAGTCCTTGTCTGAGGTTGATGATCCTTTCGAGATTGTAGCCCCTTTCTCCAATCTTGATAAAGCTTCCAATCGTTGTTTTAAAGCCTGTCACTAATTTAATAGCATAGGGATGGGGCAGGATACCTTTCATATTAAAACTCATTACCCAGGTATGATTATGTAAAAATCCTACGAGCGGACCAAAAGCAGGGATTGCCTTGTTAATAAATCTTACAAGACCGTGATTAGGGTTTTTGACCATTCCCGTTGGTAATAAAGCATAGGTAGTAAATAGACAGGTACCACCAACTGATACAGCCTCCATCAAATCTTGAAAGAAGATGGTATAGGCGGCTTTTCCTCGGGTAATCTTGCCACTGACATTCAGTCCGAGGCCCTCAAGCACCACAAGGTAGCCTCCGTTTAAGTGACAGCCGCCTCTGTTTGACGTGGCATACCCTAATCCCATCCCTTGTGCTGAACGTGGCTCATAGGCAGCAAGCTCAAGTCCCTTGACATGCATTGCAAAGTCGCTACCGCCATATTTATCAGAAATACGTTTTGTTCCTTCTGCCAATTGATCACCAATTCCTTGACGGGTTGCTACTTTTTTAACTAACTCTTCCAGACAATTGCTGTCGCCAAAGCTCAAATCATTCTTCCATAAGCCTTTTTCATTGAGTTCCATGGCAAAACCAACACAACTCCCAAAGGAAATAGTATCGAGTCCATACTCGTCACAGAGATGATTGAGGTTTAAAATGCTTTGCATATCCTTGTTCAATAAATTGCTACCCAGCAAGCCCAAGGTCTCTAACTCAGGTCCTTTAACCTCTTTGCCAAAGGCTTTAACCACTCTGCCACACTGAATTGGGCAAGTAACACAGCCCTTGTTTTTAATTAGATGCTCTTGCCTTAAGGTTTCACCATTAATCGTTTCAAAGTCGTCATAATGACCCCTTGAATAATTCTTGGTAGCCAATAGGTTGCGATAATTCATCATACTTACCAGCCCAGCAGATCCAAGCTTTGGCAGTTGCTCGCCTGTGAGTATGTGTGCTTTTAGCGCCTTAATCCAATTTAAGTTGTTTCGTTTGAACTTTTCCTGATCCGACGTCTCGATACTTTCTTTTCCACTGGCCACAATCCCCTTCAAATTCTTGAAGCCGAACACTGCGCCCACTCCACCACGCCCAGCGGCACGCTCTCCACTGATCACAGCAGCATACCGAACCATATTTTCTCCAGCAATACCGATTACGAACTTACCTTTGTTTTTTTCACCGAGCAGGTTTTGAACCTCACTTGTATTTTTACCCCATAAGTGGTCGGCATTTTTTATTGTAATTGCTTCATTAGTGACCTCAATATAGACCTTTCCCTTGCTTTTTCCACGAATAATGAGTCCATCATAGCCCGCATGCCTAAGGTGCAACCCAAAGCTTCCACCGCAATTTGAGGAAATCAACAGACCTGTCAACGGTGAAATTGTGGACACATTAAATCTGGATGAGCAGGGTGACGCCGAACTGGTCAGAGGGGAAGTCGTGATGACAAGAATATTTTCCTCAGAAAATGCTTCCACCTTACTCTTGAACGAATCATAAATGATCTTTGCCGCTAGCGTTTTGCCCCCTAAAAACAGCTCCCTATCTTGATCGGAGACAGGATAGTCCTCAACGATGCCGCTGCTCAAATTAATCGATGCAATTTTTCCAGCATACCCAAACATATTTCACCTACTCCTTAATCAAATGATACATAGTCAACATATCCTCTTTCGATATAATCTTTGGCACAGGATAAAGTGGGTTGCTTTCAGCCAGAGCCCGTTTTACCATCAACGGAATATCCCTTTCCACAATACCTGTGAACTTTTTTGGGATACTCATACTTTCATTGAGTTGCTTAATGGCTTCAATAAATTTCCTTGCTTTTTGTTCCTTAGTATCCGCTCCTGCACTAATGCCAATTAAATCCGCTAATTCTGCTAAGGGTTTGTGGACGGACTCACCATAGTACTCCAGGACATAGGGCAAAATTATTGCATTAGCTAGTCCATGGGGAGCAGAATAAAATCCGCCTAGGGTATGGGCGATGGCATGTACATAACCGACATAGGCTCGTGTGAAGGCCAGTCCTGCTAAAAAGGAAGCCTTTTGCATATTTGCCCGTGCGACTAGGTTTGTGCCGTTCGAATACGCCTCGAAAATATTTTCAAAGATTAACTTAATCGCCTCACGACTCTGCTGTTTTGTCTGTGGTGTGTTACTTCTGCCAATGTATGCCTCGACAGCATGGGTTAAAGCGTCTACTCCCGTTGTCGAAGTAATATGCTGAGGTAAATTAACGGTAAGCACTGGGTCCATTACAGCATAATGTGGAATGAGTGAAGTGTCATTGATTGCGTACTTTTCATGTGTCTTACTGTCAGTTATCACGGCAGCAACGGTGGTTTCACTTCCAGTGCCAGCGGTTGTAGGAATGGCAAAGAGCGGAGGGATCTTTTTCAAAACCTTGAAAACACCCTTCATCTGAGAAATACTTTTGTTGGGTCTAGCTACACGAGCACCAACGCCCTTGGCACAATCCATGGGTGAGCCACCTCCAAACGCTACAATCCCTTGGCACTTATTAACCTTATACATCTGCAAGGCTTCCTCAATGTTATCAATCGTTGGGTTCGGAACAGTTTTATCATACACAACAAAATTCACACCCTCATCACTTAAGCCATTTAGCAATCCATACATCAGCCCAAGTGAGGAAATACCCTTGTCAGTTACGATCAAAACGCTATCAATACCCTTGCTCATGATGAGCTTCGGCAGCTTGTCTAAGCAATTTTCTCCCTGTAGTAACTCTGGTTTACGCCAAGGCAGAATGTAAGAAGCTAATCTGAAACCACTTTGGTAAATCCTGCAATACAAGTTATACATTTCAAAAACCCCACTTTCCCATTTAGGTTTATGTTAGTTATATTAGGTCCTCTCCCCCCCTTTCCCTTTATTCCAACAGAAAAAACGAGTCGAATTTATGGCTCGCCCGTTTTTTACTCTTTTAGGAAGGATCGCTCTAGACTCACCAAGATAATTGCTCCTGACGTTTACGGCAGATGGTCAACCCCTGTGACACTGGAATTGACATTAACTCGTAAGGTTGGGTATCCCTCCCCACTGGCTTCAACATTTCTGCATTTTCCAGTTGGGAATCATGTATCAATATAAGCCCTCGTGGAGCGATAAAGGGAAAGAACTCCTGGAAGGCTTGCTTCACTGCCAATTTTGAAGGATCTGCATCAATAAATAACATGTTAATCTGCAGAGGGTTAACTTCTAATTCTTTGGCAAAGTCCTGTGTTGTACCCTTTACAAAACGAGTATCCTGCGATTTTTTCATATAGCCAGCGGCTTCAGGCTGTACATCAACTCCAATCGATTTTTCCGCGTAAGGCACCACCCGATTAAAAAGTGCACAATGAAATAATCCAAGCTTCACGAAAAGCTTAGGCCTGACGAGTCTTGCTAGATGAACAATAAAATCTTCGTAGGCGTTTATTACCATTATTAAATCAGTCCTTTCGGCTAATATTCAACCTCCCCTATTGCTCTATATTGTATTCTAAACATTCTGATAATTACACCCCTCCGAGAAGAATTTTTACTACTTTTTGACTTATTTTTTTAGCCAAATATTCTATTGGAGGTTCCCAGTCCCATCCTAGATTTAAAACTGTTTTTACTGCCCGCAAAATGGCATCCGGCTCACATCCAGCAATCAGGTTACTTCCTGACTCTAAGGTTTCAGGTCGTTCCGTAACATCACGCAACGTCACATTCGGTATATTATAAAGACAACACTCTTCTTGGACGGTTCCACTATCGCTCAAGACACAGTAGGCATTTCGCTCCAAACAGACAAAATCAAACAACCCTAGAGGTTCCACGACCTGGATGCCAGTTCTAGTTAGGGTCCTACCTTGCTTCTCTAGTTGTGAACGAGTTCGAGGATGAAGACTACAAATGAGTGGCATACCATACTCTTCGTGTAAACTCTGAAAAGCGGTTATAAACTTCGCCAGACGTTCCTCGTCATCAACATTTTCCGCTCGGTGTAAGGTCACTAGAAAATAGCCTTTATTGGTCACTCCTAATGCTTGCAGGGCCTGGCTTTGTGCAATTCTTTCTGCGTAATGGGTTAGAACTTCTCCAATCGGGTTACCCGTTACATAAATACGTTCCCCCTCAATCCCTTCCCTCAGCAGATTAGCGCGACTTCGCTCCGTATAAGGCATTAAAATATCGCTGCAATGATCCACCACTCGACGGTTGATTTCCTCCGGTACCCTATCATCATAACACCGGTTACCCGCCTCCATATGGTAAACCGGAATCTGAAGTCGCTTAGCGGCCATCGCAGCCAAGGCACTGTTGGTATCCCCTAAAATCAGCAAGCGGTCAGGCTTCTCTAGGAGCATCACCCGTTCACATTCACTGAGTATCTGGCCTATTTGGCCCATCATAGTCGGTGCCCGGCAGTCTAGGACATAATCCGGAGCCCTCAAGTTTAGTTCAGTAAAAAATATCTCATTTAGGGTCGGATCGAAATTTTGACCCGTATGCACGAAAATATGATCACAGAGGTCATCTAAGAGCGGAATAACTCGGCTTAAACGAATGATTTCCGGACGTGTTCCTAAAATCGTCATAATCTTCATGGCTTGATTCCTACGCTGGCAATGACTGAATTAGTACTTCCGTCAATGACTGAGACACTGTTACTACCCTGATGGGTAATATAAATTAAGTTCGTTGCCGGATTCACAGTAACTCCTTTCGGAGAGGCACCGACTGGAATGGTAGCAATTACCACAAGGGTAAA
>CAKMJS010000038.1 GCA_927405585.1 uncultured Desulfosporosinus sp. | reverse complement strand
GTTACCTATATTGGTAACGGAAGATTTGCCTTCATCTGCATTGTTCCTGAAGAAGGCGATAAGTAGTCTCCAATGTGAGGTGTGTCAAGGGGACGGGGTTGGTGGCAACATTTTAATTTTGTCACCAACCCCGGCCCCATGTCACCCATTTTTATATATCGGCTCGTTTAGATGCTAATAATTTACCGAGGTTTTCCTTTAAAAAATCACGAAATTCAAAAGCATTTTCGAATGTATAATCTGCCCCTATTTCTTTGGCAAAGGCATCCGTTATCGGTGCTCCGCCAACTATAATTTTTACCCCATTACGTAGGTCTTGTGCTTCTAGTTCAACGATCACATCTTTCATAACTGACATGGTTGTGGTTAATAAGGATGAGATCATTAAAATATTAGGTTTTTCCTTGCGAACGGCACTGGCAAATTTCTTTGGAGAAACATTTACCCCAAGATCAATAACTTTGGCGCCAGTTGTCATCGCCATGGTTTTAACAATGCCGAGGCCGATATCGTGTAAATCCCCTGCGACGGTACCCAAGATAATCTTGCCGAGCCCCTTTTTGGTAGGTGCAGTTAAGATTGGTTCAATGACGGATAGGCCAGCATGCATGGCGTTGGTGGCCATCAGGACCTCCGGAACATTAACTTTTTCTGTGCGGTATTTTTCAGCAATGATGTTTATCCCTGTAATAAGTCCCTTTTCAAGAATGGAAGTAGCAGAATATCCTTGTGCTAAAGCTTGTTTGGTAAATTCTAGCGTTTCTTCTGATTCGCCTTCGGCTATTGAATGGATAATATCATCAAATATCACTTGCATCGCTCCTAGAATAAGCTATTTTTGTAGATCAAAGGAGTTACCCCAATATATTTACGGAATACTTCAGCGAAATAACTCTGGCTTTTAAAGCCTATGGCCTTAGAAGCTTGTTCAACACTAAACTCCGGTTTCTTCATCAGTTCAACTGCTTTCTCAACCCGGACTCTAGTTAGGTAGTCGTTAAAGGTACAATCTAATTCTAATCGGAATAAACGAGACAGGTGAGAAGGGCTGATAAAAAGATAATCAGCGGTCGTTTTAATGGTTAGGGGTTTATGATAATTCTCCATAATATAATTGCGGGCGTTGTTAACTAAACTAAGATGCTTCTTATCAGCTAGTTTAAAAATTCCATCGAGGAATTCTTCAATGACTTTATGCACTTTAAAAAAGAATTCTTCTATTCGGTCAATGCGGTTGACTTCATTATTAAAGTCCTGAAGCTTCACCATAACTTGCTCCGCATCCGCTCCCCCTTCAACGGCGGCCCTGGAGGATAGAGACGCTAATTCCAGCACCCGTATTTTGATCGTCGCTTTATCACCAGCGGTCTTGGTTAGAAGGTCGGTTAACAAATTTTTCAAAGTACTTTCGGCCCTAGTTTTATCACCTAGCCGTATAAAACTTAGAAAACGCCTTTCGCTCTTCAAATAAGTCCCATAATCCGTAAACCCTGTGGTATTACCCTTCTTCCTATTTTCTAAATCAGTCTTAATTTGAAGACGCTGTAGATGATAAGACTTTTCTTCTTCCAGGGTATGAATGTCTCTCTTAACCAAATGATTAACTACCACAAAAAGCATATCGGCAGCAGCTTGGGACTGCTCCGGAGAGGAGATAGGAAGGTTATTGACTTTTTGTTGTAATATATCAAAGTCCAGTTTTGAAGTGCTCTTCTTTAGCTGTTGAAGAAAGAATTCATCGGGTTTCCACAATAAGACTTGTCCGCAAATAATACTGCCCAAAAATACATTATCAACAATAATAGGGACTGCCCAGATGATAATTCCAGCATGGCAACGGAAGAAATAAGGCTCATTCCATTTCGCGGCTTCTAAAGTAGCTTCTTTATAAGAATCGATACATCTTTTTTCTCCCCTACTATCATCGCGCATAAACTGACAAAACTCATTTCTGCATTTATTACCTAATATAGCAAGCGTTTCACCTTTTCTGTTGACCGCTTCAATGTGTAATCCTGTAGCCTTGGAAAAGCTACCGAGGATTTCCTCTAAATATTTAGGATCAAGAAAACTTTCGATATTTCTTTTAGCCATAGTATTCCCGCTCCATTTACAATTTTAATCTTTAAGGAATGTGAATGAACGTAAAACAAAGAAAACTCTATATACGTATAGTATTTCGTCGAAAAATAACGAATTCCTTTTAACATACCTTGGATAGAGGTAAAATATGTTATGTTTTTTATTCAGTGAGAAAAGTAAAAGTAAAAATTAATAAATGCCATAAAAATTAAGAGGAATTCTCACTTTAATCGTTGAACCTAAAACATATTTAAGACTGAATTTTTTTCACATAGTGATCAAAACAGAGGAGGAAGAGTATTGAAAAAGGAATATAAATATGTTGTGATGTCACTTATTATAGTGGCCTTGTTAGGTTTGCTTGGATATAGAATTCAGAGTGTTTTGGCTAAGCAAAAGGATTTGCCTCAGTCCATCCCCGTCCAGACTGTTCAGGTTATGGACGTTAGTAGTGTAAAAAAGGAAAACTTTCTGGAACTCTATGGGAGTATCGAGGCCATTAACAAAGTTAGCGTCAGTTCTAAACTTGCAGGTCGGGTGAGCAAGGTAACCGTTGAAAACGGCCAATCGGTGGCAGTCGGCGAAACCATCGTGATTCTCGAGAATCAAGACTATCAGGCCTTGTTAGACACTAATCAGGCTAATTTTCAGAAGGCGCAATTAAGAGTGAACGATCTTCAAAAGGATTATGAGCACTATGAGAAACTTTGGGCCGCTGGAGCGATGCCTGCGAACGATCTAGAGAAAGCTAAACTGGCGATAGAAGTCGCTCAGCTTGACCTGAATTCTGCTCAAGTCGGAGTAAATAATGCCCAGCTATCCCTTAGAGAGACAGTCGTTAGCGCTCCCATTGCTGGAGTGGTGGCCTATCGTTCAGTCAATTTAGGACAGATGGTTTCACGGGGAGTCCCCTTATTGGCGTTAGAGGATGTTTCCTCCGTCTACGCTATCGTAAATGTCAAACAGATCGATCTTCCTCTAGTAAAAGTGGGTATGACTGTACAGGTTATGCCAAGTGATGATGATGAACAAGCATTAACTGGGACAGTGTCTCTCATCAGCCCAGTAGCTAATCAAGCTGCTCGTGTGTTCGAAGTAAGAGTCAAGGTAGTCAACAAGAGCGGGCTTTTTAAGCCAGGGATGTTTGTGAAAACTCGGATCAATCTAGGTACTCCAGAGGATGTTTTAGCAGTACCCTTAAACGCTTTGAGTGGAAAAGAGGATGCTTATTATGTCTATGTGGCCGAGGAAAACCAGGCTCGTAAACGAATGGTGGGGATCGGAGCTGCTCTGGGAGAACAGATTGAGATCAAGTCGGGTTTGAAACCGGGAGAAAAAGTGATTGTGACCAACATCAATAAGTTAAAAGATCAAGATCAAATCGCCATTGCAGTACAGTAGGGGGTAAGTCGATTGTTTCTCACAGATCTCAGTTTAAAAAGACCGGTCTTCGCCACTGTATCTATCCTGGCCCTAGTAGCTTTAGGAATTACGAGTTATATCGGTCTGGGCATCAACGAATGGCCGGAAGTGGAATTTCCCTATGTCGCTGTGACGATTGTTGAGCCAGGTGCTTCACCAGAGCAAATTGAGAACAATATTGCCCGAGTTGTAGAGGACGCAATAGGTCAAGTGTCGGGGGTTAAGCACGTTAGTTCCTATAATCGAGAAGGGGTGTCTTTAGTCTTCGCCGAGTTCACTTTGGATACAGTACCGGCAACGGCTGCACAGGATGTTCGAGATAAAATCGGTTCGATCCGTGGTAAACTACCTGTTGACGCTCGAGAACCTGTGATCTCTCGTTTTGATCCTTCAGCAGAACCAGTCATGTCCTTAGCACTTTCAGGCAGTATGTCGCTATCAGAAATTACAACCTTGGTTAATGACGATATTCGTAAGAAGCTAGAATCAATTAATGGTGTTGGGGTGGTTAATGTTCTAGGTGAACAGCTTAAAGAGGTTCAGATTCAGCTTGACCAACATAAAATGGCTGCCTATAATCTGACCACATTAGAAGTGATGAGTGCTTTGAGTTATGAGAATTTGGAAGCTCCGATCGGCACCATTACCACGGATGACCGGAAGATTTCCTTGCGCACCAGCGGTAAGGTTAAAAAACTGGAGGACTTCAATCAGATTCCGATCGCCAAACGTGGTGAGGTCCAATTGTATATTAGAGATATTGCTAAAGTCATTAGCGGGGTGAAAGAGCCTGAGAGTCTATCCTTCTTTCAGGGAAAGCCTACAATCGGTGTAGATATCATCAAGCAATCGGGCAGTAATACAGTGATCGTTGCTGATGATGTACGCAAAGTGGTCGAAGAGATGAAACCGAGTCTACCCGAGGGTGTTAGTTTAGACATCGTCAAGGACAATTCTATTAATATTCGCAATTCCGTGAACGACGTTATTATGACAATCGTTGAGGGCGGGATCTTGGCTATCCTGACCGTACTATTGTTTATGGGCAATTGGCGGACGACTTTTATCAGTGCAATTGCTATTCCAACATCGATAATTTCAACCTTCTTGGCGATGAAGGTCTTAGGTTATACTTTGAATATGATGTCTCTAATGGCTCTATCTCTATCGGTCGGACTGCTTATTGATGATGCCATCGTCGTTATTGAAAACATCGAACGGCATATGCGGATGGGTAAGTCAGCACTGATCGCGGCTAAGGAGGCAACAGCGGAAATCGGTTTGGCTGTCATGGCAACGACGTTTACCTTGGTAGCAGTATTTTTACCATTGGGTATGATGGAAGGAATAACCGGCAAATTCTTTAAACAGTTTGGGATTACCGTTGTTGTTGCGGTGATGGTCTCTCTGCTAGTCTCGTTTACGTTAGTGCCTTTATTTGCTTCTAGGTATTTACGGGCAAAAGAGGAGCATAAACGACGGGGGCCTATTGCTAAATTTGTAGACTGGTTTAATCATCAATTTGAAAAGGGGACCGAATTATATACGAGGTTACTTCGGTTTGTACTCACTAATCGGATTAAATCCGTAATAATGGTAACGATCTTATTTTTTGGAAGTTTAGGTCTCATTCCTTTTCTTGGTGTGAGTTTTATGCCCAGCGCAGATACAGGCGAATTTAGTGTCGAGGCAACTCTAGATTCAGGGTTAACCGATCGAGCTGCCACTAGCGTAACGAAACAAATTGAGGGTATTATCCGTACCGATCCAGAGGTCGTAAAGACGTATTCGACGATCAAGAAAGACCAGCTGTATATCTATGTTCAGCTTAACCATAAATCGGAGAGAGAACGTTCTAGTTTCCAAATCATCTCCGATCTGAGGCCAAAACTAAATGCTCTGCCAGGAATCCAGGTTGCACTTAATCTTAAAGGCTTAATGCAAATGGGGAAGGATGTTCAATACAGCCTGCAGGGCGATGATTTTGTTGTTTTAGAAGAATACGCTGTAAAAGCCCAAAAATTCCTAGAAACTATGCCGGGTGTAACTGACGTTAGCAGTAGTTACAAACCAGGAAAACCAGAAGTGACCATCCAGATTCGTTCGAATGAGGCGGCTGATTTAGGAGTCTCAACGGGACTAGTTGCCAGTACACTTCATACCCTATATAGTGGTGCTGTTATCAGTCAATATCGGGAGGGCGATCATAACTATGATGTGCGTTTAATCCTTGATCCTGCACAAAGACATACTCTGGCTGGCTTAGATAGGATTTATATCCCGGGGGGAAACAGTACACCCAATGGCCAAGCGATGATCTCCTTGGATCAAGTAACAAACAAGGTTTTTGCTCCAGCTCCCAGTGAGATCAGTCGTACAGATCGCAAACGAGAAATTCAACTGTCGGCCAATTTAGCGAACCTCTCTCTGGGTAAATTTGAAGAAAAATTTAATCCTGTCATTCAAGAACTTGGCCTTCCTCCAGGGTATAAATTGGTGGCCGGCGGTCAGTCATCCTTCATGGGGGAAAGCTTTACATCAATGGCAATCGCTCTAGTGATTGGCGTCTTATTCATCTTCTTTATCTTGGCGGCTCAGTTTGAAAGCTATATTGATCCCTTTGCGATCATGTTTTCGCTCCCTTTAGCTATCATTGGCGCGATTATGGCTTTGTTCTTAACCAATGACGATTTCGGAATGATGGCTAACATAGGAATTATCATGTTGATGGGGTTGGTAACCAAGAATGCTATCTTGCTCGTTGACTTTACCAAGCAGCAACGCGCCCAAGGGATAAGGAGGGATGAAGCTTTGGTAATCGCTGGACGGATTCGTCTCCGACCGATTATTATGACCTCGATGGCTATGATCTTTGGTATGATGCCGCTGGCCTTAGGACTTGGGCAAGGGTCGGAATCGCGATCTCCAATGGCCCATGCAATTATTGGAGGGGTTATTTCTTCGACTCTTTTGACATTAGTCGTTGTTCCTTTGATGTATTCTTTCTTAGATGATTTACGAAAAAAGTTCCGTCCGGATACCTCTATTAGTGTTTCTGGAAAGAAGGGACTAACACTATAATTATTTTGTCAAAAATCGACAATAACCGATAATTATTGACAGATTTTCTGCTGTGTTATATTATAAATATAATTAAATAAAGTTCTCATTAAGAGTGGTGGAGGGACTGGCCCGATGAAACCCAGCAACCGGCCTTTGAGGCAGTGGTGCTAATTCCTGCAGGATTTTCCTGAAAGATGAGTTGAGCTAATGGCTATCTGGAACTCTTCTTGAAAAGGAAGAGTTTTTATTTATTCTATAGACAACTAGAAAGAAGAGGAAATAACATGTTGAGAAATAACAAGGCTGATGTACGGGTGGGGCTACTGGGGTTTGGAATAGTAGGGCAGGGGCTTATTCAAGGGATTAATATGCAGATGAGTAATATTAGCCGTCGACTTGGCACTCCGCTGAAAATCCAAAGGGCCTTGGTGCAAGATACTAATAAGAAAAGAATCATTGGAGCACCTGAATTAACTACATATGCCTGTGATATTTTAGAAGATCCTGATATTGATATCGTGGTCGAAGTAATGGGAGGAGAACAACCGGCATATGGGTATATTAAGCAAGCCTTGGAGCAAGGAAAACAGGTTGTAACCGCTAATAAGTTGTTGCTTGCTAGACACGGCCCTGAACTTAAAGCTCTTGCCCGTCGAAATCAGACAGGCCTTTTTTATGAAGGAAGTGTTTTAGGAGGGATCCCAATCTTACGCACAATTCAACGAGGTCTTTGTGGAGATCGAGTGGAAGAATTCAAAGGGATTTTTAACGGCACAACGAACTTTATATTGTCGCGGATGTATGAGTTAGGCGAAGATTATTCGACGGCACTTCGTCTTGCCCAAGCAGCAGGATATGCCGAAGCTAATCCTGCAATGGATGTAAGTGGTTTAGATGCTGCTTGTAAATTAGTAATTCTCTACCGAGAGTGTTTTGATCTAGAGATTCAGCTTCAAGATGTGACGATGTCTGGAATTAAACATTTGGATCAACGCCAAATTGCCTTGCAAAAGAGACAGGGGCGTATTCCTAAATTGATAGCCTGTGCCAAACCACAAAACTCGGAAATCACAGTTGGAGTCGAATGGTTACCGGATGGCGACTCCTTAAGTCAAGTTTCTGGGGTTCAAAACGCTCTCTCTTTGCGGACACTTTTAGCGGGTGAACTTTTCTGGAGTGGACCTGGAGCAGGGGGACTAGCCACTGGGGGTGCTGTCTTGGGCGATATCATGGAGTCCGCGGAAAGGGTTCTCACAGAGCGCGATAGAGGTTTTCTCCAAGCCGGAAGATAAGTTCATAAGTGGCCCATCCTAGACAAAGAGCCTTTGCACTTCAATATCATTATGAAGTGCAAGGCTCTTTGTTTGATTCTATTATTCAAGAACCGTCCCCCTGGTTTGCACGAAATTCGGAAGGGGTAATACCTTCGTGCTTTTTGAAGATTGCGGAAAAATAACTACTAGAGTTAAAACCGGTGTTAATGGCAATCTGATCAATTGTTTCATTTGATTTAAGTAATTGGTGTTTCGCTTTTTTGAGCCGTACTTGGGTCAGATATTCTGTTAAACCGCTGCCGGTTTTTTTAGTAAATATCCGACTGAGATAAGCTGGACTTAGGTGGACATGATTTGCGACTATATTAAGAGAAATGTTAGTGGCATAGTTAGCTTCGATGTAGTCCATAGCTTTACGTACCAAAACCTGGCTCTGGTTAAGCTCTAAGGTAGGGCAGGATTGAAACTCTTTCTTTTGGGAAAGCCTATCCAAAGCGAGCTTAACAGCCTCGATTAGTTGTTGAGGCTGAATCGGTTTGAGTAAATAATCTGTGGCCTGAGCTTTAATGGCCTGCTGGGAATACGAAAATTTACTATAGGCAGTTAAGATAATGACTTCCATGGTAGGGAATAGTGCTTTAATTTGTCGACAAGCTTCAATTCCATCAATCCCGGGCATCTTGATATCCATGATAATTAAATCAGGGCGTGTAAGATGAACTTTATCTAAGGCCTCCCGTCCGCTACCAGCTTCACCAACTATTGTGATAGGTAGCCAGGAGTTCTCTAAGATAAAGCGTAAGATCTTGCGCTCTAAGTCTTCGTCATCGACCAGTAATACTTGATACATTGTTTTTATCATCCTCACAGCTTTGACTGAACGCGTTCACTGCGATAATTGTCTTCAGTTAATTATACTTTTTTTTACCACCGCTGCCCACTTGTTTTGAGGCAATTATCAAATTCTTATTCAAAAGGTCAATATTTTGCTAGTTATTTCAATAGGCTGACAAGATTTTCCGATGATTGAACACGGATTTATAATGCGGGATGTCAGAATTATGAGATAATGTAGTTATTAAATCGTCCCTATATTGAAAGGAGAATAATCTAATGATTATCGGAGTACCAAAAGAAATTAAAAACAATGAAAACCGAGTTGCTCTCACTCCCGCTGGCGTCGTAGCCTTCCTTAAGGCAGGTCACCAAGTTGTTATTGAAAATAACGCGGGTGTTGGCAGTGGAATCAGTAACGAAGAATACACCGCGGCAGGGGCCGAAATCTTAGCTACTCCGGCAGAAGTATATACTAGTGCAGAAATGATTATGAAAGTCAAAGAACCTCTCGCTTCAGAATACGAGCTGTTCAACGATGGGCAACTGCTCTTTACTTATCTTCACTTAGCTCCTGAGCCAGAATTGACAGCAGCCTTATTAAAGAAAAATGTTGTCGGTATTGCTTATGAAACAGTTCAACCCGCCGACGGTAGCTTGCCTTTACTCATTCCTATGAGTGAAGTCGCTGGACGTATGGCAACTCAAATTGGTGCTCAGTTCCTAGAAAAGCCCCATGGCGGAAAAGGCATTCTCTTAGGCGGAGTTCCTGGAGTTACCCCTGCTAAAGTCACGATTGTTGGTGGTGGTATCGTGGGTATCAATGCCGCTAAAATGGCAATCGGTATGGGAGCAGAAGTTACGATCCTCGATGTAAGTAATGCTCGTCTCCGATACTTGGACGATATCTTTGGTTCACGGATCAAAACTTTAATGTCTAACATTTATAATATTACTCAGGCTGTTGCGGAAGCTGACTTGCTGGTAGGAGCAGTTCTAATTCCTGGTGCAAAAGCTCCTAAGCTGGTTACTGAAGAAATGGTTAAAGGTATGAAACCTGGTTCAGTGATCGTCGACGTGGCTATTGACCAAGGGGGTAGCGTAGAAACTATAGATCATGTGACCACGCATGCAGAACCAACCTATGAAAAGTTTGGTGTTATTCATTATAGTGTAGCCAATATGCCGGGTGCTGTAGCCCGTACTTCTACTTTCGCCTTGACCAATGCTACTTTGCCTTATGCGCTTAAGCTCGCAAACTTGGGCTATGTCGAAGCCATTAGAACCGACCTCGCGCTGGCCCGTGGTGTCAATGTAATCCATGGTAAACTCACTTACAAAGCAGTTGCAGAAGCTCTCGATCATCAGTACACTCCATTAAGTGAAGTGACTGAGGTTCCTGTTAGTTTTTAAGCTTATTAAGGCAAGAAAAAAGATTTTGTGAACATCCCAAGATAGGAAAGGACAGGCGGAAGCTTGTCCTTTTATTTCTGAGGGGGCAATTCATGAATTGCCCCTACGGGGTTTTGGGTTTGTAGGGGCAATTTATGAATTGCCCACGCGGTATCTTCGACTCGTTAATCTTCTTGCTGGGGGACTAAAAGACTAACGGTAGTAAGCCCACGTTCAGGCAACAGTTTGACCCCGTATTCCTTGCCAAATTGAAGTCCCAGGCGCTTATGAACATTGCGCAGACCAATCCCTGAAATAATCGGCTGATCTCGGCTCAAATCGATCGTAGCATAATGATAGGGCATGCCAACCCCGTCATCAATCACCGAGATTATTACACCATTACTCACCTTGCAACCCTTAATCCAGAGGTGGCCAATACCCTCCTTTGGTTCCAAGCCGTGAATACAGGCATTCTCCACCAAAGGTTGCAGACTTAAAAACGGTAGTTGGATAGTTTGAAGGTCGTCTGGAACGTCAATGAATACTTCCAACCGAGTTCCAAACCTATTCTTTTGAATCAGAAGATAGCTTTCAATATAATGAAGTTCTTCGGATAAGGAAACTAGTTCTTCGGGCTGATCTATAGTACGCCTTAGTAAATTGGATACAGCAAAAAGTGTATTTAGTCCTTTTTCATTTTCACCGAGCGTTACCAAGCTGATGATAGTGTTTAAGGTATTGAATAAAAAGTGGGGTTTAATCTGAGCTTGAAGGTTTTTTAACTCTGCTTTATGTAACGTGTGTTCAAGCTCTACGATAATTCTCGCATCCTCCGCTGCTTTTAGTTTTTCCTGACTGAGCTCTTCTTGAATTTTGGCTCGATAGATTAGTTCGACGATATAACTAACTACAAATTGAATAAGTCCGCCTGCGGCAAGGCATTTGTCCATACTAATAACCTGGATCTCTTTAAAAGTTTGGCTTAAGTGTTCTGGATCAAGGTTCAAGTCAGCAGTGGCATGTAGCATATCCGTAAGTTCTTGGGCTTGCGGTTTTTCGAGGTGCATCTGACCGCAGGTGATGGAACCATAAAACTGACCATCCACAATGATCGGTACAGACATTAACATAACGCCAACGTGGCATTTGCCCATACATGATTTGCCCTCTTCTACCGTATTAAATCCTAATTGGGCATTGGAATCAATACATCGTTTTAGACCAGACTCTTCAGAACGAATACTGCGGCAAAACCCATAAAAGTAATCATGTTGAACCACAGGAAAACCCATATCATCATTAATATCGATCGTAATGTCAGTGGCTTTAGTAAATGTTTCAATAATTCGAACCAACTTGTCTTTTTCAATAAGTCGAAATAGGCTCTTTGGGTTATGGTCCATAAAGTCCTCCTCTGTAGGTTGTCAGTTATATACTAGTTCCACTTTATGAGGTTAAGTTCTTGCTAATTTGAAATTATCCTTTTTATATATTTAAGTAATTTTGAGTTGGTTCGACAATCATTCGACAACAAAGTATAATGTTAGTGGTAAAGTACTAATGTTCGTGGATATAAGGGGGAAAAATGCTTATGAAGAGAATAATACTAGTTGCAACCATCATGGTGTTAATAGTTTCTATTGTTGGTTGCGCAAAAAAATCTGAAACCCCAGCGCCTCAACCCAGTAACATGACACAAAAACCCGAAGGGCACCCAGTTGAAACTCCTACTCAACTAGGGGACAACGAAAGTCAGGCTGAAGTGGAAACCAAGATTAATGATTTGCTGAAAAAGAATTACCCTGGAGACTGGAAAGTTTCAGACGCCACTTTGAGTAAAGGTTCTTATACGGAAAATGGTAATTATAAAATGGTGGATGACGTTAAATCGCTGTTTCCAGATACCATGGGAGTGTCGATTTTCGTTGGAGAAGAGAGAATATCCTCTAGTGTTAAACAAGGTACAGAAAGAGTTTTAAAAGGGTATGCCACCCCGACTACCGTGGGTGAAGTTATGGCAAGTGGGAAAACTACTAGTACCCTTAGCGGCGGGTACTTAAAAGTCTATATTCCTTTTAAGGATGGCATCGGGAAGACTGTCGCAGTATTGACAGTCTCCGTCCCGCAGTCGTAGATAATGCCAAGTTGAGAGGTTTCTCCTGACTTGCATCTAAAGGAAATGGGTTGACCCCGTAACGGTATGGATTTACCGTTGCGGGGTCTCTTTGTAGGACCAAGTTATCGGATTTCCGTCTTCTGAGGAGGCTTACTAATTTCAATTAACTTCACAATCCCCCACGCCAGGATGGCATAAACAATCATTGCTATAATAGTCGTTGGCTCTAAGACTGACTGTGCCTCTATTCCTTTAGTGACAGCTGATCGGAAAATACCATTGAAGGGGATTAAGAAGGCTTGTGATACAGAATAGATGAACGATACAAAAAGACTTTCTGGATTAGCCCCTAACAGCTTGAAGATTAAGCGAAAGGCTAATAAAACTTCCAAAACTCCTAAGATATAATAAACGATTCTTGTAGCTTGATGTTTTCTAAGCTCAGTGTTCATAACGGTACTCTCGTTCATTTATATTCCTCCTTGTAAGGTTTGTTATTATAGTATCTTTCCATTTTTCAGAGCAACTATAACAAACAAGAGAATCAACGTGGAAATTTGTCAATTAGTTAATATCCTTGACTAGAAAAAAAGACACGTTGTTAACGTCATTGGGTGGAAAATGGGGCAAATTAGCTTTATGTACAGGTACATATTTCCCTTGTCAGATGAGCAAACTTTCTATAGTAATAACAAAAGGGGGATCGGTAATGACAGAAACCATATTGGAGAAGACAGAAGGTCGGGTAAGTTATCATGACTCTGTGGAAGAGATGTTAGTACGAATCCGAGAAGACGGTATGTCCAATTCGTTTGATCGCTGGACTCAGCAGGAGAAGATACGTTGTAAATTTTGTCTTCAAGGCTTAACCTGTCAACAATGTGCTCAAGGACCCTGTCGGATCAGTGAAAAGGGTGGACAGGATAAAGGGGTCTGTGGGATTGGCCCGGATGCCATGGCTATGAGAAAGTTGCTACTGCAAAATATTATGGGAGCGGGTACCTATAGCCATCATGCCTATGAAGCATTCAGAACGTTAAAGGCAACTGGAGAAGGGAAGACTCCGTTTAAAATTACGGATGTCAATAAACTAAAATGGATGTGTGAAAAACTTGGACTCAATTCGAATCAGGATACTAACCAGATGGCCATACAATTAGCCGATCTCCTCAATACACAGATGAATATTGGCTCGGAAGAGCCTAATCTAATGGTGGAAGCCTTTGCTCCAAAGAAGCGGAAAAAGGTCTGGCAGGATTTAAATATTTATCCCGCCGGTACTGTTCATGAAGAACAAAATTGTGTCGCTAGTTGCCTAACTAATGTCGACGGTGATTATGTTTCTTTGGCACTTAAAGCATTGCGCTTGGGTCTTTCTACCATTTATAATGCTCAAATCGGGCTGGAAATGACGCAGGATATTTTATTTGGTACGCCCACACCTCATGAAGTCAATGTGGATTTAGGGATTATGGACCCAGAGTATGTTAACATCGTGTTTAATGGTCACCAACCATGGCCTGGAGTAGCAACCATTCAAAAGGCTAAGATGGCTGAAGTCCAAGAGCGCGCGAAAGCGGCCGGAGCTAAAGGGCTCCGAGTAGTTGGCTCGATTGAAACTGGACAAGAATTGATCCAACGATTTGAAATGGATGATGTCTTTGTAGGCTTAATGGGAAACTGGCTGACCATAGAGCCTTTGCTGGCAACAGGGACAGTGGATGTCTTAGCCATGGATGAGAACTGTTCGCCACCAGCCATTGATATGTATGCTGAACAATATCAAATAACCTTGGTGAGTGTCAGCACGATTATCGGAGTTCCTGGTCTTCAACATAAGATCCCCTATCAACCGGCTGAATTGAATGCCATGGCGGATCGACTAATTGACTTGAGTATTGAAAACTTCAAGAAGCGCAAAGGGAAGATCACCGCCCAAGTTCCTAAAATAACACAAAAAGCCATTGCAGGTTTCTCAACTGAGGCGGTACTAGGGGCCCTCGGTGGCAAACTTGATCCACTCGTCGATGTTATCGCCGCCGGAAAGATTAAGGGTGTTGTTGCTTTAGTAAGTTGCTCAACGATCAGAAACGGTCCTCAGGATTGGAACACGATTAATCTGGCCAAGGAACTTATTAAGAGAGATATCTTGGTGGTGTCCGCTGGTTGTGGAAATCATGCTTTGGAAGTGGCGGGACTTTGTAACATGGATGCCGTTAGTATGGCAGGCAAGGGATTAAGTGAAATATGTGGTGCCTTAAAAATCCCCCCCGTCTTGAGTTTCGGGACTTGCACGGATACGGGCAGAATCTCGATGCTAGTCACGGCGCTGGCCGATCATCTGGATGTCGATATCCCTCAATTACCGATCGCCGTCACTGCCCCCGAATGGATGGAGCAAAAAGCGACGATTGATGGTGTATTTGCAGTAGCATACGGGGCATATACTCATCTATCACCAACCCCCTTTGTGACGGGCGCACCCCAACTCGTCAAGTTATTAACTCAAGATGTCGAAGGCTTGACCGGAGGGAAGGTCGCTCTCGGAGATGATCCGGTTGAAGTGGCCAATAATATTGAAGCGCATATTATAGCGAAGAGAAAAGGTCTTGGGTTACACTAATAGTTGGGGTTGAACTTTTGAACAAGTTCACTAGCTTTACTTAAGGCGGATAGATGCTTATTAATCTATCCGCCTTAAGAGCGTGTTCGTGTTGAAGCGTGTTGAAGGGACCGTCCCCTCAACACGCTCGACACGTGGGCTAATTCATCAAATTTATTAGTTACCGAGCACCTAGATCATAGGGAGTCTCTTGATAGACATAATAATTTAACCAGTTTTGAAAGAGCAAGTTTGTATGGGAACGCCAATTGTGGATTGGCGTTATAGTTGGGTCATCGTTGGGGAAATATCCTTTCGGAAGAGCAATGGAAAGTCCTTTGGCGATGTCTCGATCGTATTCCTCCTTTATCGTTAGAGTATCGTACTCCGAATGCCCCGTTACGAACACTTGTCGTCCGTCTTTAGAAACGATAATGTAAAGCCCTGCTTCGTCCGATTCTGATAAAATCTCCAGTTCGGGGTGTGTTTCAAGGTCGATGCGCTTGATTTCAGTATGGCGTGAGTGAGGAACGTTGAACTCATCGTCAAAACCACGAAGTAGTTGCATACCGTTTAAGCTGTGCTTATTCACATTGTGCTTAAAGATTCCAAACATTTTCTCGGAGAGGGGGTATTTGGGAATACCATAATGGTGAAAAAGCCCAGCCTGAGCCCCCCAGCAAATGTGGAACGTAGAGGTTACATGTGTTTTTGTCCAATCCATGATGGTCTTAAATTCTTCCCAATAGGATATTTCCTCAAATTCAAGATGCTCTACGGGTGCCCCAGTTATGATCATGCCATCGAATTTGTGTCCTTTAATGTCACTAAAGCTTTTGTAAAAGGAATCTAAATGTTCTTGCGCTGTATTTTTAGAGACATGTGAGTCAATTTGCAATAGCACAACTTCGACTTGCAGGGGGGAATTTCCGAGCAGTCGTAAGAGTTGTATTTCAGTTGTTTCCTTGCGAGGCATGAGGTTGAGTATGACAATTTTTAAGGGACGGATATCTTGGTGAAAGGCGCGTTCTTCTCCCATAACAAAGATATTTTCCTGATTTAAAATCTCTAAAGCAGGTAAATTTTCAGGTATTTTAATAGGCATGTCATAACTCCTTTTTTAGGCTTCTTGGCTTGCATGAAGGGCTTGATTTAGATCGTGTAGAAGATCATCGATGGTTTCTAAGCCAATGGATAGGCGAATCATATCAGGCGATACGCCTGCAATGCGTTGCGATTCTTCATCGAGCTGTTGGTGGGTGGTGCTGGACGGATGAATGACTAGAGATTTGGCATCGCCAACGTTAGCTAAATGAGAAAATAGTTTAAGACTGTTAATGAATTTTTTCCCTTCGTTTAGGCCACCTTTGAGGCCGAAGGTAAAGATGGAGCCAGCCCCTTTAGGCAGGTACTTGTTAGCGAGAGTGTGATAAGGACTCGTTGCAAGCCCGGGGTAGTTAACCCATGTGACTAGCTCATGTTGCTCGAGAAATTCCGCTATTTTTTGGGCATTTTCCACATGACGTTCCATGCGGAGGGGAAGGGTTTCTAATCCTTGCAAGAAAAGGAAAGAGTTAAAAGGGGAAAGGCACGCCCCGGTGTCGCGAAGAAGGGATACTCTGGCTTTAGTGATATAGGCTGCACTACCGCAGGCTTCTGTGAAAACAATGCCGTGGTAGCTTGGATCCGGTTGGCTCAGTTCTGGAAACTTGCCGTTGTTCCAGTCGAATTTCCCAGAGTCGACGATAACGCCACCAATTGAAGTACCATGTCCACCAATGAATTTGGTGGCAGAATGAACCACAATGTCTGCTCCGTGCTCGATCGGACGGCACAAGTAGGGTGATGCAAAGGTATTATCAACGATCAAGGGCAGGCCGTTTTCGTGAGCAATATTAGCGATCTCCTCAAGATCAGAGACATTGATTTGAGGATTTCCTATAGTTTCAGTATATAAGGCTTTTGTTTGGGCTGTGATTTTTGAGCGGAACTCTTCTGGATTGTCGACATCAACGAAATGGACTTTAATGCCAAGTTTAGCAAATGTGTAGGCAAATAATGTATAAGTCCCACCGTATAGGGAACTGGAAGCCACAATTTCATCCCCAGCTTGTACAATGTTTAATAGTGCGTAGGTAATAGCTGCTTGGCCAGACGCAGTGGCGAGCGCTCCAACGCCCCCTTCAAGGAGTGCGATTCGCTGCTCGAAGACGTCTTGAGTAGGATTCATAATTCGCGAGTAGATATTGCCAGATTCTTTTAAGGCAAACAAGTTAGCGGCATGGTCAGTGTCGTTGAAGACGAAGGAGGATGTCTGGTAAATCGGAACGGCGCGAGCATTAGTCGCGGAATCTGGGCTTTGTCCTCCATGTAAGGAAATAGTTTCAATACCTAGTTTGCGTTCTTCTGTCATAATAAAACCCCCTAATTAATTTCTTTGATGATCTACAGCCTAGTAATCTCGAGAGTATAGTTGCGGTAATTTCAATAAATAAAAAACGACCACTTCAAGAGAAGCGGTCGTTAGGTTATTTAACACGCTACTCTCATCTCTCAGAACCTACGGTTCTGTTGGAATTAGCACCTCATAGCTTACGCTATCGGTTGCCGGGCATCATTGGGCCAGTCCCTCCGCCACTCTTGATAAGAGAAATTCAATATTTAGTTGTCTAGGTTATTGCTACTATAAATCAAATTAAGGTCTGTGTCAACATACAGTAATTAGTAATTTTTGTGTTATATAATTTAGGGGAGAAGAAAGGGAGTCTTTTTAGAGTATTCGAGCCAAACCTACCCCTAAGGCCACACCAGTAAACCCAACTAGGATGCTAAGCAAGGTATATAATCCAGCCGTATATAAACTTCCACCTTCGAGTAACGTAATGACCTCATACCCAAAGGTTGAGAACGTCGTGAAAGCTCCCAAGAAGCCAACACCAATTCCTATACGCCAGAGGGGGTTAACGTTTAAACGTTCAATAAATAATATATGTATGAACCCCAAGAGAAACGCTCCGCTGATATTGATAAGAAAGGTGTGCAAAGGGAATCCATGATTCCATTTACTTGAAATCCAGACCCCGAGACCATAGCGTGAAAGCGCTCCGAGGGCGCCTCCCACGGTAACAACAAGCATAGTTTGCATTCCTTAAACCTCTTATCCCATAAATTCAATCAAAGTTATCTTTATAATAATACATACGAAGAGCGTTAACAACTATGGAAGGCACACTTCATCAACCCATTGGGATAGTAGTCTAGAGAAAGGGGAAGATTGTTAGGAGTTAAGGATGTTGTGGAATTGTTGGAAAAGAAGTATCATAATATTCAGTACTAAGAGAGCGATATACAAAATAAGAGGTGCAAGCTGTGTTGAACGATTCTCTAAAAACCTTCGTTACCGTTGTCGAACACAAGAATTTCTCTAATGCTGCTGAGGAACTTTATCTATCCCATCCCGATGTTAGCTTACATATTGAGAGTTTGGAAGAAGCGCTTGGTACAAAGCTCGTTAATAGTACGTCCAAACACATGGAACTTACGCAAGCGGGCGAGATATACTATAGATATGCTAAACAGATTTTACTTTTGCAGGATAAGGCCAAACAAGAAATCAAGCGGTTATCCAATATGGTTACAGGGACTTTGAAAGTCGGGGCAAGCTATACGATCGGTGAATATATTTTACCTTTTGTTGTGGCTGAATTTGCCACACAATACCCGAAAGTGGAGATTGAAACGTCGATCGCTAACACGGAGGAGATAATTCAAGCAGTTCGAGATAATCACTTAGACATTGCTCTAGTGGAAGGTGAAGTCAATCATTCGGACATTGAAATCCGCTCACTCATGGAGGATGAAATAATTTTAGTCGTCCCAAACCAACATCCCTTGTCAAGACTTCTGATTGCTACTTCAGACCATCTCCAAGACCAAGTATGGATTCTCAGAGAAAGTGGTTCTGGTACTCGGGCGTTCAGTGATAAGCTAATCACTGAATGGGGGATAAATGTCAGGAAAACATATGTCTTCGGGAGTGGCCAAGCAGTGAAGCAAGCGGTTACAGCGGGTTTGGGAATTGCTCTGGTCTCTCGTTGGATTGTGAGAAAAGAGTTAGTTGCGAAGGAATTAAAGTCAATTAGAATAAAAGGGAAGCGTCTTACTCGGGTATTCTATCTCATAGGACCGAAGAATCAGATACCCACTGAGGCTATGGACGTTTTCACAGAGCAACTCTTCGCCCATGAGTCAATTACTCCGTTGAAGAAATTGGGCAAAAGAGGAAACGATGAAACCAGAGGTGTAACCCGTGATAGCTGATCCTTTGAAAATCTTTGTAACCGTAGTGGAACATAAGAATTTCTCTCGTGCGGCTGAGGAACTATATTTGTCTCAACCCAGTGTCAGTTTGCAAATTCGGAATTTAGAAAATGGATTAGGCACAAAACTCATTAATCGTTCGCCAAAACAACTGGAACTGACTCAGTCAGGCGAGATCTTCTATAGCTATGCTAAGAACATCTTGCTGTTATATGATAAAGCTAGAGAAGAAATTGACCAGTTATCAAACGTGGTCACAGGGGGACTAAAAGTCGGTGCAAGTAATACAATCGGAGAGTATATTTTACCCTTTGTTTTGACTGAATTTGCAGCCCAATTTCCGAATGTAGGAATTGAAACGTCCATCTCCAATACTGAGGAGATTAGTCAGGCAGTTCGAGCTAACTATTTGGATCTTGCCCTTGTGGAGGGAGAAGTTAATCATTCGGACCTTGTTATCCGTCCTTTAATCGAGGATGAGATTATTTTAGTGGTGCCTAATCAACATCCCTTGGCTCGACTGCCAATCGTTATCGCGGATCATCTGCAGGATCAAGTGTGGATCTTGAGAGAAAGCGGCTCTGGAACTCGTGCCTTTAGCGATAAGCTGATTAAAGATCGAGGAATTCACGTCAAAAAATCCTATGTTATAGGAAGTGGTCAAGCCGTCAAGCAGGCGGTCATTGCAGGGTTAGGGATTGCGCTTGTCTCGAGTTGGATCGTTCGCAAAGAATTGAACGATAAAGAACTAACGGCAATTCGAATCAAAGGGAGACGTTTAACGCGTTTCTTTTCGTTAATAAAGTCAAAGAACCATGAACAGTCTAAGGCAATGGAGGTTTTTACGGAACAACTTTTGACGCATGAGCTGCTATCTTCGACGAGTGGGCCAGCCCACAAGAGAATCGATTCATAAGTTGAAATAGAAATAGAAAATTTGAAAAAAACATAGCTGATTACCTTTTGAGGGTAGTCATTAGACTCTCTTGTGATTAAAAGGGTTTTGTATAGAATGAAGTGTTAGCCTATTGTGGCGTGTTGAATGTTGAATGTTACCCTAGAGTACCTAGTAACAACATTTATTGGCTGGGTATGATATAATACCAATGTATTAAAAATAAGGTCGGTGGAAGTTTATGTTCGAACCCGTAAAATTTTATGGTAACCTATCCGAAGGTATTGTAAATCAAATTATGCAAGCAATTAATAACGCCGAACTAAAGCCAAGCGATAAGTTACCTCCTGAACGGGAAATGTGCACCATGTTTGCTGTGAGTCGGACAGTGATTCGGGACGCTCTAAAAGTGCTGGTTGGGTTAGGTGTAGTAACGATCCGGCATGGTATGGGGGCTTATATTAATGAAGTAGATGGAGAGGAAGATGTCTCAAGATTAGCTTCCTTACTTCAAATCTCACGGGGGACCGTTGAAGAGTTATTTCAGGTCCGGGAGGTTATAGAAAGCCAAGCAGTGATTTGGTGTACTCAGAACGCGAACGAGCAGGATATTAAGCAACTAGAGCATATTGTTCGTAAAGGAAAAGAATTAGGGGATGCGGGTGAGTCAAAACTGGCTTTACTTGATGCAGAATTTCACTTGAAGATCGTGGAGGCTACAGGCAATCGGGTCCTAATGAGACTGATGGTAAACCTATTAGATTTACTCGGAGAAAATAGAGCCAGAGTGCTAATGGTTCCAGGGCAACAACGTTTATCCGTCCTGGATCATGAAAAAATTGTTGAAGCGATTAATCAAAGAGATGCGGATTTAGCACATCAGAGAATGCTGAGTCATTTAGCGAATGTTAAAGAAGCTATTAAATCTGTAGCTCATCATGACACAGAGGAATGGGAATAGGTTAAAGCAATACTCTAGAAAAGATTTATTTATTTCTATAAGATGGATAGAAATAAATAAATCTTTTTCTATAAAGAGTGTTGACAAATGTGAAATAAAGGGTTAGTATTTGTTCATGGTCATACCACATACCACATACCACATACTCATGTATTGTATCGATGAAAATGATATAACAATGCATGAAGAAGTGGTAAATCTTAAAAGAGGAGGGTTATCATGAGCAGCCACAAATTTCTAGTTCACAATGATGGCGATTACGTAGGCGTTGCTATCCAAGACATTCAAACTGGCGAAGAAGTACTAGGTGTTGAACTCCATAGCGGTAAAGAATATAACGTGAAGTCAAACCACGATATTCCGCTCGGTCACAAAATTGCACTCCAAGTGATTAAAAAGGGTGAAACTATCCTTAAATACGGTGAGAAGATAGGTGTCGCAACCGCGGATGTTAAAATCGGCGATTGGGTACACACACATAACTTAAGAACTGCGAGGTGGGATTATGGAAACTAAGATTTTAGGATATAAAAGAGAGAATGGTCGTATCGGCATCCGTAACCATGTGTTAATTATCCCGGTGGATGATTTATCTAACTCTTCTTGTTTGGCGGTAGAACACAACATAGCCGGAACATTGGCAATTCCCCATCCATATGGACGCCTTCAATTTGGTGCTGATCTAGAGTTGCACTTCAAAACCTTAATTGGTGCTGGTCGCAACCCGAACATTGCAGCTGTCGTTATCATCGGAATCGAACCGAACTGGGCTAAGCTAATTGCTGATGGAATCGCTGAGACAGGTAAACCTGTAGCGTATTTCGGTATCGAAGGGTATGGCGATCTGAAAACGATCGAGAGAGCTTCCCGTAAAGCTCAGGAGTTCGTCCAGTATGCAACTTCCTTAGAAAAAGTAGAGTGTGACCTCAAAGATCTGGTAGTCAGCTTCAAATGCGGTGAGTCTGATACGACTACTGGTTTGGCTAGTAACCCAACAGCGGGAGTTGTCGGAGATCGCTTAGTTGAAATGGGTGGCACAGTAATCTTTGGTGAAACTCCGGAAACAACGGGCGCCGAGCACATTCTTGCCAAACACTTTGCAACGCCTGAACTCGGAGCAAAATTTCTTAAGATTCATAAAGACTATATGGATCTCATCGAGTCCAAAGGTGCTGACCTTTTGGGAACTCAGCCGACTCAAGGTAATATTGCCGGAGGTTTAACGACTATCGAAGAAAAAGCACTTGGCAATATCACAAAAGCAGGAAAGACCCCGATCATCGGAGTACTTGCTCCCTGTGAAGAGCCAACGGCACCAGGACGTTACTTCATGGATACTTCCTCAGCGGCAGCTGAGTGTGTCACAAGTATGATGGCAGCAGGCGCAACCTTACACATCTTTATCACAGGACAAGGTAATATTGTTGGAAATCCCATCGAGCCCGTGATCAAGATGTCCGCTAATCCGAATACTTGCCTCAATATGTCTGAGCATATCGATGTGAACATTAGTGGAGTACTATCTCGTGAAATCAACATGGAACAAGCAGCTGATAAAGTGATGGAGTGTGTTATTAAAACTGCACGCGGTCGCTTGACGGATGCAGAAGCCTTGAACCATAAAGAATTTGTTCTGACACGTCTTTATCCAAGTGCGTAAGTAGATGCTTTCCTAAAGTGAGGTTTATTCTATCAGGTGAGGATTAAATGTACGTTGTTTAAGTCCTGGGGGTTTAAGATTTAATTGAGTAACTATTAAATCTTAAACCCCTTTT
>CAKMJS010000037.1 GCA_927405585.1 uncultured Desulfosporosinus sp. | reverse complement strand
GATTCGAGCGTCCGGGAATACATAGATGAAGAAGAAATTGCTGCCTTGTTTGATTATTAATACCATACTAAGCATGTCAAGGATATTTTTCTGAGGCTATGACTATGGGAATAAAATCATATTGCACGTTCACCAAAGATCCAGAGCGGCTCGTTTGTTTACGAAGCTAACGCACATAACCCTTGTGCTATCTGCATTTGCGACCAATGTGCGTCTTCACGCAATCGACACGCTCTTCCCGCTTGATGGTTCTCTTTGCAATATAATTTCATTTCCTGGCTTGGTTACGACGTGGAATTGTGAGAAACCATCCTGAGGATTCAAGCATGCAAGTAAGAACCGTCCCTACTTGCAGAGAACCGTCCACCAGTTTCGTAGGGGCAATTCATGAATTGCCCCTACAGGAGAAGTACAGGAGAACCGTCCCCTAGAACTTGCATCGATTAATGAAAGGTAGGTAAGATTTATGGAAAAGTTAGAATTACGGTATGAGGGTAAAGCAAAAAGAGTTTATGCGACAGATCAAAGCGAGTATTTTTGGGTAGCCTATAAGGATGATGCGACTGCTTTTAATGGAGAGAAAAAAGGTCAAATCGTAGATAAAGGAGAGGTTAATAACCAGTTATCGGCGCTCTTCTTTGAAGAGATAGAAAAAGCGGGTATTCCGACCCATTTTGTGAAGCTTTTAAGCGATCGGGATATGCTAGTGCGTAGCTTAGACATGATACCGCTCGAGGTTGTTGTACGTAATATTGTAGCAGGAAGCTTAGCGAAGCGTCTTGGGGTGGAGGAGGGCTTTATTCTCTCTCAACCTGTTGTGGAATTATACTATAAAGATGATGAACTAGGAGATCCGATGGTTAATGCCTCGCATGTGGCGGCGATGGGCTGGGCTAATGCTTCGGATACTCAGGAAATCCAAGACTTAGGACTAAAAATCAATGAAATATTGCGGACCATTTTAGTCAAGGCGGGTATCGACCTGATTGATTTTAAACTAGAATTTGGTGTTGCGGATGGAAAAGTATACTTAGGCGATGAAATCTCTCCAGATACTTGCCGTTATTGGGATATGGAAACGCGAGAAAAGCTAGACAAGGACCGCTTCCGACGGGATCTCGGAAAAGTTGAAGAAGCGTATCAAGAAGTCTTTCGTCGGGTGAAAAAGGTCCTCGCATAGGATGGGATAGGGAGGGCGAAAATGTTTGAATTTGGAGAGGACAAGCCAAAAGAGGAATGTGGCGTCTTTGGAATATACGCTCCTGATCAGGAGGTAGCCCGCTTAACGTATTACGGGCTTTATGCCTTACAGCATCGTGGGCAGGAAAGCGCAGGAATCGCGGTTTCCGATGGACGAAGCATTGCTTTGCATAAAGGAATGGGTTTGGTGTCCGAGGTATTCTCTGACAGTGTTGTGGAAAGCATGATGGGGAAAATGGCAATTGGACACGTTCGTTACTCCACCACAGGATCTAGCCTCCTCGCGAATGCTCAGCCATTGGTAGTGCACTATCAAAAAGGCATGATGGCATTAGCGCATAATGGAAATTTAACCAATGCTTTAGAACTTAGAGAAGAACTGGGGAAAAACGGAGCGGTCTTCCAAACGACGATTGATAGCGAAGTCATTATCAATCTTATTACTCGCTATCGGCGGGATTCCTTGGAAGACGCGCTCGTTAAAACCATGATGGATCTACGGGGCGCGTATGCCCTAGTGATCTTGGCCGAGGATAAGCTTTTTGGGCTCAGAGATCCTCATGGTGTTCGTCCGCTGTGTATTGGACGAGTTGGAGATCGGTACTGTCTCGCTTCAGAAAGCTGTGCTCTGGATACCATTGGTGCAGAGTTTATCAGAGATGTAGAGCCTGGTGAGATTGTGGTCATCGATGAGGAGGGGCTACATTCACGACAAGGGCTAACTAAGACCGCTCGTTCATCTTGTGCCTTTGAATACATTTATTTTGCCCGACCGGACAGCACGATGGATCAATTAAACGTTTCGGCGAGCCGACGTCAAATGGGTATAGAACTAGCCCGTGAATGCCCGATCGAGGCGGACCTAGTGATTGCTGTTCCAGACTCTGGGACGGCATCGGCCTTGGGGTATGCCACTGCTCTCGGGATACCGTTTGGAGAAGGGCTCATTAAAAACCGTTATGTCGGTCGTACCTTTATTCAACCGACTCAGGCCATGAGAGAAGTGGGGGTTCGTCTCAAGCTCAATGCGAATACGAGCGTCCTGAAAGATAAACGTGTTGTGATGATCGATGATTCGATTGTTCGCGGAACAACCAGTTGCAAACTAGTGGATATGGTCAAGAAAGCAGGAGCCAAAGAAGTGCACTTCTTAATCAGTTCTCCTCCGGTAGCCTATCCGTGCTACTATGGGATTGACACGGCGGAACGGGAAAAACTGATCGCCAATCAATTGGATATCGAAGGGATTCGGAAGTTTATCGGGGCAGATTCGCTGCATTATATTTCTGAAGAGGGTTTAATACGGGCACTTGGTACGGATGCTGTATGTTTGGCTTGTTTTAATGGCTTGTATCCTATCCCAATTTCGAGCATGAACCGGGGTAAGAACGATTTCGAACTAAAGAAATGCTAGGAGGAAAAACGTTGGGATACTCTTACCGAGACGCGGGCGTCGACATTCAAGCAGGTAATGAAGTAGTGGAGCGCATCAAACCAGCGGTCGCCCGGACGCTACGTCCGGAAGTCCTCGGCGGGCTTGGAGGCTTTGGGGGACTATTCAAACTGGATCTGCAGAAATATCCTGAACCAGTTCTGGTCTCCGGAACGGATGGAGTAGGAACTAAGCTACGACTTGCCTTCCAGATGAATAAGCATGATAGCATTGGACAAGATGCCGTGGCGATGTGTGTCAATGATATCTTAGTTCAAGGCGCAGAACCGCTATTTTTCCTAGATTATCTGGCCGTTGGTAAAGTAGAGCCTGGACGGGTTGCCGAAGTGGTCGGCGGGGTTGCTAAAGGGTGTGAAATGGCGGGGTGCGCGCTGATCGGGGGGGAAACTGCGGAAATGCCAGGGTTCTATGCTGAGGATGAATACGATATTGCCGGTTTCTCAGTAGGCGTTGTAAATCGAAATCAGTTGATTGATGGCTCGAAAATCCAGGTTGGGGATGCGCTGATTGGCTTAGCATCCTCGGGACTTCATAGTAATGGGTATTCCTTAGCGCGCAAAATATTTGAAAGCTATCCTTTAGATACGATGTTTTCGGAGTTGGGTGAAACACTCGGGGAAGCCTTGCTCCGACCGACTAAGATTTATGTTAAGTCGATTTTACCGCTCCTTCCAGAGGGAGAAATCCTGGGCATGGCTCATATTACGGGGGGAGGATTAACGGACAACATTCCCCGCGTTTTACCTCCAGGTCTGGGGGTTCAGATTGATACGTCAACTTGGGGACAACCACCTATTTTCACCTTGCTACAACGTCTTGGCGATGTTGCTTGGCCAGAAATGTACAGGACCTTTAACATGGGCGTTGGGTTCGTGCTGATTGTCCACCCAGAGGATGCGGACAAGGTGTGCCAAAAGCTCGAAGAGTTGGGAGAAACCTGCTTTGTGATGGGTAGTGTCGTTGCTAGAGAAGGGGTGGCCTATTGAGGACCGCAGTTCTGGCTTCGGGGCGTGGGAGTAATTTACAGGCCTTGATCGACGCTAGTCGTCATGGGGATCTCCCGATCGAGATTGTGGGTGTGGGGTCAGATCAACCAGGGACCGTAGCATTGGCGCGAGCTCAAGCGGTAGGAATCCCTACCCGTGTCTTCCAAGTGCATGATTACCCTCATCGTCAAGCTCAAGAGGAGGATATCCTGATCTGGATGCGCGAGAATCGCGTGGAACTTTTACTTCTAGCAGGCTATATGAAAGTATTAGGTCCCGAGTTTATTCGTCAGGCTAATTTTCCGGTCATGAATATCCATCCCTCTTTGCTGCCAGCCTTTCCTGGGCTCCATGCTCAGCGTCAGGCCCTGGAGTATGGGGTCAAAGTGAGTGGGTGTACGGTTCATTTAGTCGATGAGGGGTTAGACAGTGGACCGATCATATTGCAGCAAGCAGTGCCTGTGTTGCCAGAGGATACCGAAGAGAGCTTAGCGCAGAGGATTCTAGAGGTGGAGCATCGTCTCTATCCAGAGGCTGTCCGAAGGCTGGTATTAGGGAAGGTCGAACGGACCGGACGGCGGGTTCAGATTTTGCAACAGGAGGGTGTTTAGGATGAAGAGAAGAGCCTTAATAAGCGTTTCGGACAAGACGGGAATTGTTGCTTTTGCTGGTGAGCTCGTGAAGTTAGGGTTTGAATTGATTTCCACCGGTGGAACGTACAAAGCCCTAGATGAAGCGGACATTCCCGTTAAATATGTAAGTGAGATCACAGGGTTTCCAGAAGTATTGGATGGACGAGTGAAAACGCTCCACCCTTTAATTCACGGTGGAATTTTAGCAATGGATAGCGCGAATCATCGGGAGCAGATGGAGCAAAATGGGATTAGTTTTATTGATTTAGTGGTTGTCAATCTCTATCCGTTTCGAGAGACCATTGCCAAGCCCGGCGTGAGTTTTGAAGAAGCGATTGAAAATATTGATGTAGGCGGACCGACCATGGTGCGTGCTGCGGCGAAAAATCACGGGCGGGTTACAGTGGTGGTTAATCCGGAAGACTATGGGAAGGTTTCAAACGCGCTGCGCGAAGAGGGAACTGTTTCCGCGGGCCTGCGCCGCTGCTTAGCCGCTGAGGCCTTTGCTCATACGGCAGAATATGACCGACTGATTGCCGGGTACTTAGAATGTCAGCTAGAACCGATTGCTAGTTTCCCAAAAACTCTTCGCTTAACGGCTCAAAAAGTACAAGATTTACGTTATGGAGAAAACCCTCAGCAACGGGCAGCATTTTTTGTTAATTCGGAAGCTGGAGGAGGAACCCTCGCTAGTGGAAAGCAAATTCAAGGCAAAGAACTTTCCTATAATAACTGGGTCGACATGGATGCTGCGTGGAAGATTGTTCGCGAATTTGAAACGTGCGCCGTGACCATTATTAAGCACACGAATCCTTGTGGTGTTGCTCTGGGCAAAACCCCGTTAGAGGCTTATGAGAAGGCTTATGCTGCCGATCCGATCTCCGCTTTTGGTGGGATTGTCGCCTTTAACCGAGTTGTCGATACAAACTGTGCCAAAGCGCTCAAAGAGCGTTTCTACGAAGTGATTATTGCGCCAGAATTTAGTCCAGAGGCTCGGGAAATCCTCAGCGAAAAAGTAAATCTGCGGCTTTTTGTGGTGGGTAGAGGAGACGCTGGAAAACCAAGTTCGGGCTGGGCCTTTAGAAGTATTGATGGAGGATATCTGGTGCAGGAGGTTGATGGTGGGACAACGTTGGTCAGCGAATGGGATGTCGTGACCGATCTTAAACCGACAGAAGAGGATCTTCTGGCACTTGATTTTGCTTGGCGAGTTGTAAAACATGTTAAGTCCAATGCCATTGTAGTCACAAACCATGGACAAACCTTAGGCATTGGGGCTGGTCAAATGAATCGGGTAGGGTCTGTCAAACTAGCCCTTGACCAAGCGGGAGATAACGTTAAAGGGGCTTATATGGCCTCTGACGCGTTCTTCCCATTCCCTGATTCTATTGAGGCGGCTGCCAAGGCCGGGATCCGGGCAATCGTACAACCCGGCGGTTCTCTCAAGGATGCTGCGGTCATTGAGGCAGCAAATCATCACAACCTTATCATGGTTTTCACGCATCGCCGGCATTTTCAACATTAATTAAACTGCGTAAGGGCACGTCGTAAGGAAACGTCGTAAGGGCAATTCATGAATTGCCCCTACACTGTTTTAAACGCGATGCATTGCAGTTTTATGATCTACTTATTATCGAGGAGACGAGGTGTAGAAGTGGGTAAGAAGCGAGTATTAATCGTAGGTAACGGCGGACGGGAACATGCTCTGGCCTGGAAGTTGGCGCAAAGCTCAGACCTAGAACGTCTCTTTGTTGCACCGGGGAATGCTGGGACCGCGTTGTGGAATGTGCATATTCCGGCTCAGGAGATTGCTGCGTTGGTGGAGTTTGCTCTTAAAGAGAAGATCGATTTAACGCTTGTTGGTCCAGAAGATCCCTTAAGTTTAGGGATTGTAGATGCCTTTCAGAAGGAGGGTTTGCGGATTTTCGGGCCAACTCAGGCTGCTGCCCAGCTGGAAGGAAGCAAGTCCTTTGCCAAAGTCATTATGGAAAGCGCCAAGATTCCGACGGCGGAGTGGAAGATGTTTGAAGCTTCTGAACAAGCGAAGAGCTATGTCAAAACCATTGGAGCCCCCTGCGTTCTAAAGGCAGATGGCTTAGCCGCAGGTAAGGGTGTTATCGTTGCGCTGGATTTAGAAACGGCACTTCGGGCTGTCGATGAAATCATGGAGGGCGGTTTTGGAAGCGCTGGCAAAAAGCTTGTCATTGAAGAATTCCTGGAAGGGCAAGAGGTTAGCTTGCTCTGCTTTTCAGATGGAGAAACGGCGTACCCTATGGTTCCAGTTCAGGATCACAAGCGGGCCCTAGAGGGCGACCAAGGACTGAATACTGGAGGAATGGGAACTTATAGCCCTCCCCCAATTTGGACGTCTGAGATTGAAGCGATTGTAATGCGTGACCTCGTTGACCCAACCTTAAAGGTGATGCGTGAACGTGGGACTCCATTTCAAGGTATTCTATTCTTAGGGCTGATGCTAACGGCGCAGGGACCGAAACTTCTGGAATACAACGTCCGGTTTGGCGACCCAGAAACACAAGTGGTGATGAAACTTCTAAAATCCGATCTCTTGCCCATCCTTTGGGCGTGTACAGAGGGACGCTTATCGGAGGCTCGTCTGGAGTGGAAAGAAGACGTCGCAGTTTGTGTTGTGATGGCAGCGCCGGGTTATCCGTTAGCTTACACTATGGGGGTTCCAATCCACTTGCCAGAACTTAAGGACCAAGATAAGGTTATCTTTCATGCCGGAACGGGTATCAGCGAAGGACAGCTTGTCAGTACCGGTGGACGGGTGTTAGGGGTCACGGCTGAAGGAACAACAATCCATGAAGCTAGGGAAAAGGCTTATGCTCTCGTGGATCAAATCCAGTTTCCGAATGCCCATTTCCGGCGGGATATTGGCGTAAAAGGGCTTGAGACTGGTCAGTAAAGGGTTCTTGTCGATTAAAATATCGGTAGGGTAACATTTTAACAACATAGATTTCAAATGATTAGAGGCTTCTCATAATTCACCTGAATTTTTGAGAAGCCTCTTTTTTCACTGTCTTAGTGTCATACTTGAGTCTTTTTCAATTATTAGGTTTCACATACTGTTCTTATAACGGTCACAGAATGGTAACAGGTTTAGCCTATTATAAATACAACAGATACAACATACCGATTCAAGCGATACAACAGGGCCAATAGAACATACCTAGCTTGTTACCGTTAATTCAGCGGTTAACATAAAGCACACTTTTAGTCTTCTTCATCTAGTAAAGTGATCTGTCCCTTCGCTTAATGAACGGAGGGACCATTTTTTCATTCGAAAGTCTTTCTTGTTCCTTCTATTCTTAGGATGGTTGGGACATTGGGCAATAGACCGCCGGACGCGGGGGTCTATCTGTACTTCAACTCAGGATCAATCATTTTACTACTATAAGTTTCACATATTCTTCACATAATAGACACTGAACGGTAACAGGTTTAGCCTATACTAAAGACAGTGAAAGTGTTCAGCAGAGAGTAAGCTTTCAGAAGGAGATGAGTCGAGCTAATGGAATTGATCGTCGTTTTATTAATAATCGGGCTAATTCCCACATTGATCAGAGCTTTGGCAACTGCTGAAGAGTAAGAGTACTTAGATTAAATATCAATTCAACAGCTAATTACCCGTTAATTTAACGGTTAATATACCAATCTTTTTCTCATTTCTTTTCCTTCTTCATTTCCCCTCCTAGTGAGGGGATTTTTTTTGTTTGATTTACTCGGTTCTCACCGGAAGGGTTGAGGCCTTTTTTATGTCATCATATAGACAAACAATAAAAACCTTTGTCAGCATAAAAAGAATATAAATAAACATAATAATGGGGGGAGGTGTTCGATATGGAGCTTTATTGGGTTACTCAGGCTGTCGCCTACTGGTCCCTTGTTCTATTCTTAGTACCCCTAAACTACATCAGAAGGGTTATGCCCTTCGCCTTTTTAGGAGGTTTCGTATACACCTGGATAGTACAAATATTTGCAGTAAATATATTTAAACGATGGATTTTTAAGTCTGATTTAATAATGATTTATAATATACCTGTATTTTTTACGCTAAGCTGGTTTGCAGTCACATTAATGTTTGGCTATCTACTATGGCGTTTTCCGCGCTATCAGGTATGGTTTGTATTATTTTTTACTTTATGGGCTACAGCAATGAATTATATAGCCTTGGTGCTTAATCAAATATTCCTTCGTGGGTGGAGTATCATGGAGACCTTTATGTTTGCAATTTTTTCCCACGTTTTATTACTTTATGTATTTAAGTATCTGCATCGAGTAAATGAGTTAGGTGCAAAAGAATCTATGTTATATGATTCATTTTCAAGGTTAAAAGACAAGTAAGAATCAGCATGGTAAAAAGGTTCTTGACCTACTTGAGCCACTATTTGGGAGACTCGCCGCCGTTAAATTCCTTTGAATTTCGGGGAAGTCTCTTTCATATCAAGACTCATACCAATTGACAGACTCCCACTCCTAAAAAGTGGGAGTGATTCTCCGTCCTTTGTTTAATGATTAATGCGTGGTAAGACTTTGCATGGGGAGAGTGTAGAACAAAGTGGACAGACATATGTGGAACTATAGGCAGCAGTAATTATGTTGATTCTTAAAATTTCAGCAGTGTATTGAATCCACTTGCTGAAGTGGTCTATGCTCTGACAATTTGGGCAACGTAACAACACTTTTCATCACTTCCTCCGGATAGCTTATGCACACTAGAAAAAAGTGTGAAAGAGAGTGATGACAAAAGTCAGAAACCCATTTATAACAGTGGGTTTCTGACTTTGCATGACCATTGGTTACCGCTTACTAGAATCGCGGCTATCTATCAGCTTCTTCTTTCCCAAGCTTTACCTAGCATGGTTACTCCAGTAATCAGGACAGTATGGAGTGCAAACCATCCGGGTTGAAGGAAACTGAAAGGTCCGGGATCAACCTTTTTCATTCTCATCCTCATATAAAAAACTCCTTACGTAATGTATTTTGTACAGGTTTAGTTTTTGTAATATGTCCATAGACATACCTGTAAAATGTTGTATTTGTTGTTTGTGACCGTTGGAACTCTCCTCCATATGATATAGGTAGAGTGCTCTATCTAAAGGGGGGATAAAAATGTTTAATTTCCGCAAGCATTTATTCTATCCGATCCATGTTGAATGCCAAGATCCAATGTTTGCTAGAGTATTACTGGAACACTATGCAGGAAGAAATAGCGAATTATCATCCTCCATACAGTACTTAAATCATCGTTCTAATATACCAAATCGTTATGTGCGAGAACTCCTTGGGTTATTCGCTGCAGAGGAATTAGGGCATATGGAAATAATTGCGGTGGCGATAATGAAGTTAGGTGGGTCGCCGCTGACCTGTATAAATTCTCAAGGCGCTCCATGGGTGATTAACTATATTGATCAAAGCGTTGACTGGTTCACTATCCTGCAAGTAAATGTGCAGGCAGAAACCCGGGCAGGTCAGTTGTATCAACAGCATTTAGAACTGACCTGTGACCCAAACATGAAGCGGATGATCAAATTTCTAATCAGTAGGGAAGAGGTACATAAGCGATTGCTACAAAGAGCACAAATACTTATCCGTGATAACGGCTCGCCTGAGGATTTTAACGAGTTGATTTATGATTATAAAATGAGCTTGCAGGTCTTAGAATAAGAAGCGTGCCGGTCCTTCTCCCCCTTACGCTTCTGTAGTTTCCATTAATTTATTGTCCCAAAAGCGATTCGCGATGAGACGTATACAAAAGGGATGTGTTCCCCAAGTGTCTGGATTATCGAGGGAAAGCATCAGCGCATAGGCTTTTCGGCAGGTTGGTATGAGGGGATAGTGCTTGGCAATATGAGCCAGAACTGTAAGGACGGCTTCACGTCGAAGAGTATGAAATAAGTTCTGAATATAGCGACGACTGTGAGGAGTAAGTCGAAAACGTGTTAAGTCAGACGCTAGAGGGGAAATTTCTGAAGCTGAAAAGGACACCACTTCAAATTGAGGAAGGTCTGCTAAGATATCTGACATACTCAGAAAATCAAGGAGGTGTTCTTGAATTTCAAGCGGTGGAAAGGAGAAGATTCCAGGCGTTGAGGCCAAGATTCGAATGCGCAGAAGGTTAGCTTCTATTATCTTGTCGTTTTTCACTAAGCGGGGCGAGCGTTGTACCATGTGTTGAATCAAGGTTGCTAAAACTCCGTTTCCTTCGCAGGCCTGCAGTTCCCAATAGGGTAGCAAGCAAAGGATATCGTTTGTGAGAGGTTGACGAGGCTGATCAAAGAGTTGGTATTGGATAATAGTGCGTAAGGATTCTTGGGTCGGTCTGGAAAGTAAGGTGCGTCGTAATTCAGGATGAACTGCTACGGACGCCGATTTCCGATTTTCTGTATGATTCATCGAAGGTCCACCTCCGTGCAAATATCAATAAAGCCTACTGTAGTGTAGTTTATGTTATTTGTACGGTTCTATCCTTAAAATAACTCGCTAAGAAAAGTTAAGCAGAAAATTAGATTATGGTTAGAGATTAAGTTCCTTGGGAATCATTCTTCAGCTTAAAGAACCAACGGTAATACTGTCGAGAAAGATAAAACGTTATAAAAAGAGTAATCCAAGTTAAATACCAGGTCCAGTGCAGGTAAGTAATGATATTAGTAAACCTTTCACAGATGACTTCGATTAAAGTCATGACTGAACAGAAGTTGACGTAATGCATAACTTGCTTAAATATACTTTTGTTTTCGGGATAATTGATATTGAACACAGCGCATAAAGCAGGAAAAATAAAGTATTCAAACGTAAAACTTGTCTGTGTTGCATGCTGAAAGAATTCAACGGGATATTCGATTAATCCAAATTCTACGACCAAGAGACCGATCAACCATGTTATTAATAATATAAAAAGGAAAACAAGTTGAGCTTCACGAATTTTTTCTTTCGGAATATAGCATACAAGTATAATAGTAGTAATAATCCATGCAGCAATTAAAATTAGAATATCTCTATTCATAGCAACTCCCTTTTCTGTTCTGAGTCATAAGTTGACTGTGCCATGAAACAAAGAAAACGATTAACATTCACAGTTGTTAGTGTTTTCAATAGGAGGTTTGATTATTCTATCCTTCGGAAGACAACCGAGCTGTTACGGACAAAAAAGCACTTACTTTAATGTCATTAAAGTAGTGCTTTAAATCTCAGAGCAGAGAAAGAAATGTTACCAAGAACCTCATTTATATCGTAACTTGACGATAAAAGTTCCTGCAAAAAATGCCGATGTGATGAGGACAATTGTTGCCCCGGTAGCTGTCCCCCAATAATACGATAAGATCAGCCCCGATACGCCGGAGATAAGAGCGATTAGAACCGAGTAAATGTGGTATTGCCTCATATTCTTAGCAATATTTCGCGAGGCAGCAGCTGGCAAAATAAGTAGGGAACTTATGATTAGTATTCCAACCCATTGAATCGAAAGGGTTACAATAACGGCCATCATCATAGTAAATAAGTATTCATAAAGTCGGACCTTGATCCCTCGACTGCGTGCTAGAGAGGGGTTCATACTTGCCAGAAGAAGTCGATTAAAAATTACTGCCCATAAGGCTATCACTAGGACAAAGACAAGGCTGAGGGTCAACAAATCAGTGGGGTTAATACTCAACAAATCACCAATTAGATACACGGAGTATTTGCTAAAACCACCGTTGCGAGAGAGTATAACGATGCCGAGGGCTACCGCAGTCGACGAAAACACGCCAATGATTGTATCGGTAGACGCCGTATTGGCTTCTTTAACCACTAGAATGGCGATGGTAATCAACACTGAAAAAAAGAGCATAGACCAGATAGGATTTTTGATGCCTAAGATGACCCCGATCGCAATCCCAGTCAGGGCAGAATGACCCAGCGAATCAGAAAAGAAGGCCATGCGGTTATTGACGATCATAGTGCCTAATAAGCCGAAAATGGGTGTCACTAATAAAACACCCAGTAGAGCGTTCTTCATAAACGCATGATCTAACCAGCCAAAGGGTAGTATTAAGTCCAGCAGACTATACCATAATTGCATTATCCACCCTATCCTTCTCGTCTCGTAGATAACGTTTCGACCAATCTAAACCAAAGGTTTGGATTACTTTTTCATTACTGAACACTTCTTGGGGAGTTCCACTGCATTCGAGGGTCTTATTATTAATAAAGGCTATACGATCCGCATACTCGGCGACCAAATTGAGGTCATGAGAAACCAAGATTATGGATAAGTCGTAGTTTTTTCGCAGAATGGAAACTGTCTGGTAAAACAATTCTAAGCCTCTTTGGTCAATACCAGATACGGGCTCATCGAGAAGCAAGAGGTGTGGAATTGGATCAAGAGCGAGGGCGAGTAAAACCCGTTGTAACTCACCACCAGATAAGGCGCCTAAGCGTTTATCTATTAAGTGTTCTGCCTTAGTACGGGCTAGAGTTTCTCGAACACGCTCACGAGTTTTTTTAGGATAGGAGAACCAGATCGGCAGCCTCGTGTGGGCCGCAGCAAATAAGTCCAGCACACTGGTTGGAGAACTGGAATCGAGATCAAGCTTTTGAGGGACGTAACCCATCGATAGTTTTGAGGTTCCTTCGTTGTTAGCATCTAGAAATTGAAGTTCTCCAGTATGTGGAATCTCGCCTAAGATAGCCTTCAGCAGAGTGCTTTTTCCAGCGCCGTTCGGACCAATAATTGCAGTCAAATCTCCACAGTGAATATGGAGATTGACATCCTTTAATATTTGTGTACCACCGCGTGAAACACCAAAGTTTGTGATTTTAGTGCAACATAGACCACACTGGCAGGAGGACCATTGACAACTATGCGTGCATTTGGGTTGTAGCATGTTCATCCTCATTTTAGTGCCTCTTGCAAGGTTTTAAGATTGCTATCCATAATATTGATATAGGCATCTGCTTCCATGGGTCCCATGACAACGGGGTCAAGAGTATAAACTTTAGCACCGGTTGCTGACGCAATGGTTGCTGCTGCTTTAGCATCATACTGTGGTTCTGCAAAGAGAGCGGTTATTTTGAGGTTCTTGACGGTGTCGATCGTTTCACTCAATTCTTTGGCATTGGGAGCCGAACCTGGTTCACGTTCGATGACTGCAGCTATGTTAAAGTTGAATTCTTGAGCGAAATAGGGGAATGCCTCATGAAACGTGACAATATCACGGTTTTTTATGCCGTCTAAGGCTAAATGCATTTTCGCTCTTTGCGCCTCGAGCTTTTTGATATACGCCTTCGTGTTCTCTTGATATTTCATGGCATTAGAGGGGTCTAAGATTGCAAGTTGATCTCCGATGGTTTGTACCTCAGTCATGGCATTCGAGATACTTACCCAAACATGAGGATTATCGCCCTCATCTCCATCGCCTTTAATGAGTTCGATACCTTTACTGGACTCAATGATCTTTAGATTCGGCATTTGGCTCGTAATCTTATCCATGAAGGATTCCATGTCTGCTCCGTTGGTGATCAGGACGCTTGCTTCTTCTAGATTTTTCATGTCCTGAGGGGTTGCAGCATAATCATGAAGGCATCCTGCCGAAGGCTGTGTCATATTGATCACGGTTACATTAGGGATATCCTTAGCAACGTTCAATGCAAAGATATACATTGGATAGAAGGTGGTAGCTATCGTCATCGTTGAAGATGGTTTTTCTGTTGGACTAACCGTGGCCTGCGATTCATTGTTAGCCCCACACCCACTTAAGATTAATAAGCTTAATAGGACTAGGCCAAGACGTTTAATAAATTTTGAATTCATAAAATTACCTCATTTCATCTCGAGTTGAACTTACTTGCAAACGCCTTGCATTTGCATCTCATAAATAAATTATACTCTATTATCTCTAATTGTAAACCATTACTTTCCTTCTTAATCATCAAATACAAGTAAAAGCTAGACCTTGTGGTACAAGTTAATTAATTGCTCGACAAGTTTTAGTAACTAAAACGTTGCTAAAAAATTTAAAACGATTAAAATGGAGATAATAAAGTATTAACAAAGTACTAAGTACTAACCAATAAGCAATAAGCAATAAGCAATAAGCAATAAGCAATAAGCAATAAGAGTTGAGGGATGATCTCGTTGGAAGAAAATACTAACTATACGGAAATCTTAAAACGTGAAGGGATGAAAAGCACTAAGCACAGGAATGCCATCCTACTTCTGCTAGAACAGTCTGAAGATCCTATAACCGCTGAGGAACTCTATATATCGTTAAAGGAAAACACTGCTTTAATAAATTTGTCCACGGTCTATAGGACTTTGGATATATTTGTTTCTAAAAATTTAGTAATTAAGTCGACAATGGACGATGGCAAAGCTCGGTATGAACTCAATCATCATGAGCATAAACATCATTTGTTCTGCGTTGGTTGTCACAAGGTGATTTCTATAGAAGATTGCCCTATGGGTGAACTTCAAGAGAGCCTTAAAAAGAAAATAGATTTCGACGTGACGGGACATAAGTTAGAGATCTACGGATATTGTCATAACTGCAAAAAGGTGTAATTGAAATACTTAGGGCTGGTAGGATAGGAATTGGACGAAAGACACGAAAGACACGAAAGACACAAAAGAAGAGGCTTACTCCTCCTACATGGGGGGAATAAGCCTCTTCTTTTGTGTCAGAATGATAAGTTTCAAGGTGTATAGGCTTGAGGTTCATAAGGGTTAGGGGGACTAATGGGTGGGCAATTCGTGGATTGCCCCTACGGCTCCTAGAGCATAGGCTTGATGGTTATCGGGACTAGGGGGATAATCATCAGTAAATCGGCTTTGGTTTTAGGTAAAGGGGTAGAGGGTGGTAACCAGCCTTTTTCTACCAAACTACAATACATATCTATCAGCCACGGTAGGGCCAAATCGGCACGTTCAATCAGTTCAGGTTGCAGGAATAGTTCGCCAGGTTCACCGTGAGCAATGATCTCTCCACTCGACATAATAGCTAAACGATCTGACCAGGAATATGCTAAATCCACGTCATGGGTAGAAATGATAATTGTTTTACCTTCAGTGCTCAATTTTTTCAAAAGTTGCATAAACTCACGAGCGTGACGAGGATCGAGCCCGGCGGTTGGTTCATCAAAAATGATGACTTCGGGTTCCATCGCTAAAACGCCCGCGATCGAAACCCTTTTTTTCTGCCCGTAACTTAACAAGTGAGTGGGCTTGTCTTCTAGGTCAGTGGTTTCCGTATCGAACAAGGCTTGTTTAACTCTAGCCTTGACTTCATGTTCTGAAAGTCCAAGATTAAGAGGACCAAACGAAATATCCTGATAAACACTCGAGGAAAACAGCTGACTATCTGGATCTTGAAAGACGATCCCCACTTTTTTACGTAATTCTATCAGAGCCTTATTTTTATAGGAAATGGCATGTCCTTGATACTGGATACACCCTGTAGTCGGGCGATAAAGTCCGTTGAATTGCATGAATAAAGTTGATTTTCCCGCTCCGTTTGAGCCAAGAATCGTCAGCTTTTCACCTTTTTCAACTTGTAAATTAATGTTACGCAAGGCATTGGTGCCATCTGGATAAAAATAATCTAAATCCACTGCTTCAAGTATTACTTCCGGCAAATTTATCTCCTCCAAAGCATATTAAACAAGATCAAAGGAAGTCCAAGTCCAGTTATTAGAAAATAATTTTTTAAGCTAACAGGATACTTCTTTGTAAGAACTTTAATTTCTCCCGTGTAACAACGAGCTGCCATAGCATTGTAGAGTTCCTGAGACTTCACAAAGACTTTCCCTAAGAGTGAGGAGAAGAGCCGACTCAGAGATCGATAGGAAACTTTCAGGGATACATACCCTGAACGAGACGCTTGAGCTCTGTGGATGGTGATGGCTGTTTCCATTAAGACAAAGATAAACCGATACACCAGCACCATTAATTCCGTGATAATGGCCGGAACTTTCAAGCGGTGGAGAACTGTGATGATTTCCGTCATAGGTGTGGTGAGGGCTAAAAAATAGAGGCAGGAAACAGCTCCCAAAGATCTTAAGAAGAGCTGAGCCGCTGTGATCAGATCGGGGTAGCGTATTCCTATGGTTAGACCATATAGGGTGTGAGCGAGCCAAAAACCCGAAGGATTGGTCGAGACGGAAAAAGCGATCGTTAAAACGCTGATCAAAAGAAATGAAAGGGGAACAAGCATTAGCTTAATAAAAATTCTGGAGGGAATGCCTGCTTTCAAGATGATGACCCCAGCCATTAGAGCTAGGACGAGCAACGGAGTGATGTAAGTAGGAGAGGTTAGACAAACGGTCATGGTAATCACAGCAAAAAGTGACTTTTCCCCTGGATGAATTGTCTTTAGATTATTGCTATAGGCATAAGAATCAATATTGATCACGGCTGATCCCTCTTACTTGCACTGTGTTTACCCTTGGCATACCCTAAAAAATAAAAGACGAAACCACTCCCAACAGCTGCTTGCAGGGCAAAGAAGAAGGATTCAACTTCTCCACTGGGTGGTTCCCAAAAGGGTGTAAACCAAGGCTTATAATCGGCATCGAGCGTGCTGATCGCAGCCGAGGCTTGAGTATCAGCACCTTCGAATTCAGCGGTACGGGCGATATAAAGCGGAGCAAAGGCTAGTCCAATGACAAGCAGCAGTAAGAGACCATTCTTAGTCCTCAGTTTCATGGTTTTACCCTCCGTTTGTTGGTAGGTAATTCTTTGCCTGTAAATATCGATAGGATTTGCAATTCTTTTTGACTGTAAGCGCTAAGGACGTTAATTACCATGACGGTCAAGATCCCTTCACTAATGGCTAAGGGAACCTGAGTGAACGCGAAAATACTTAGGAATTTAAGGATGGAAGCTGTTACGCCCCCTATTGCTGCAGGGAACGCTAATCCCAACTGAATGGCGGTGGTAACGTAGGTCATAAGATTCCCTATCGTTGCAGCCAAGAAGACTGAGAGCCATAGCGGAGCCCCTAGTTTCTTGACACCCTTATAAATACCGTAGGAGACAAAAGGACCCACAACCCCCATGGAAAACGTGTTTGCTCCGAGAGTCGTTATCCCGCCATGAGCGAGAAGCACAGCTTGGAAGAGTAAGACAATCATCCCTAAGACGGTCATCGCGGTGGGCCCGAATAGAATCGTACCGAGTCCCACGCCAGTAGGATGGGAGCTACTCCCGGTTACCGAGGGGATTTTCAAGGCTGACAAAACAAAAGCAAAGGCTCCTGCCATACCGAGCAACATCTTTAAACTAGGGTGAAGCGTGACGGTTTTTTTAATGGAGCGTACCCCGGCAAACACAAATGGAATCGTCGCTAGCCACCAGAAAGCGGCCCAGTTAAAAGGCAAGAAGCCTTCCATAATATGCATTGCATAGGCATTCTCGGGGAAAAACAAATAGACCGCAAGAACGTAGGCTATTAATAAACTAATCTTCTGAAACTTACTCAGGGTCATAGGATTACCACTCCTCAACTTATATAAGAATAAAATAACCTCCTGCACTCAAGGCAGGAGGTTATAAATATGTCTACAGAACATAGTTATTCTTACCTACTACCCATCCGTCGTGGGTGCTCAAGGTGAAGTTCAAAACGAGCAGGTTTCCTGACTTTAGTTCATCGTAGTCTTACGTCTTCCCAGATAAAATCCAGTGACATCTTGTAAGGCTACTCCCTATCACAGTGGCGGGACCGCGTCAGAGTTAAACTGACTTCCCTTTTAAACACTTCCTTTGACTTAAAGGAAAGTGTACTCGTTTTTTTAGGCATTCAATTAATCATAATTATTTAAAGACTAGCATAGAAAAATTTGTCTGTCAATGGATTTTGGAAGAGGGTCTAGAGGAAAAATTGAGACGTACAATATTATTACAAGTACTCCTAATCCTCAAATCACTTTAAGGAGTGGCGATGAAGATTCTCACCCCTAGTTTAGAAGACTATTTGGAAGAGTTATATCGATTTTCTCTCTCCTCGGATTCTGTTCGCGTGACTGATCTCAGTCATAAACTGGAGGTTTCCCTGCCTTCGGTTACCAAAGCCCTGCGTAAACTCAAAAAGGGCGAGTTTATTTCCTATCAACGCTATGGAGAGATCACCCTCACAGAGAAGGGGAAAGAACTTGGTGATTTCTTAGTAAAGCGCAACCAAGTGTTACAGGAATTTCTGATTTTGATCCAAACTGACTGCGATATTGCTGCAGAAGCTGAGGCTATGGAGCATTATCTATCAGACGCCACCATTCGCTCGATTAAAGCAATTGTCATGTTCCTGAATAATAACCCGGAGTGGCATAAAGTTTTACTAGAACACATTTTGTCCGATCGCTAATTATACTAGGCCTAAAAACCGAACGCATTGAGTGAAAATAAAAATGACAGACAACCCAGTCATCGTCGGAATTAGAAAGGAGAGCAACACCCATTTTTTGCTACCTGTTTCCTTATAGGTGGTCAGCAACGTAGTCGAACAGGGCCAATGTAACAAGGAAAACAACATCATGTTGATCGCCGTCAACCAGGTCCAGCCGTTACTAACTAAGACACTCCTAAGTCCCTCTAAACTCGTAAAATCTTGAAGATACCCTGTCGAGAGATAACTCATTAAGAGAATTGGTAGGACGATCTCGTTAGCCGCCAGTCCCAGAATAAACGCCATCAGGATAAACCCATCTAAGCCAAATAGCTGCCCGAAGGGATTTAGAGCCTGACCAAGAGAGGTGAGAAGGCTCTGTTGCCCAATATAAATATTCCCCAGAATCCAGATCACCCCGCCTGCAGGAGCTGCAATTAAGACTGCGCGTCTCAAGACAAATAGAGTGCGATCAAGGATGGAGCGATAGATAACGGATCCCAGCTGAGGGCGACGATACGAGGGTAATTCTAATACGAGAGACGAAGGTTCACCTTTTAAAATGGTTAGGGAGAGAAGCCACGAAATGAGTAAGGTAGTGGCTATTCCGAGCAGAATTAACCCGCTAATGACTAGTGCGTTAACTAATCCAGTATAAGGGGCAACTGCCCCACCTATGAAAATAGAGGAGACAACAATTAAAGTTGGAAATCTGCCATTACAAGGGACAAAGCTGTTAGTTAAGATCGCGATTAAGCGTTCACGTGGAGAGTCAATAATTCGGCAGGCAGTAACTCCTGCGGCATTACACCCGAACCCCATACACATTGTCAGGCTCTGTTTGCCACAGGCTTTGGCTTTTTTGAAAATATGATCTAAGTTAAAGGCTATGCGAGGGAGATACCCTGAGTCTTCTAAAAGGGTAAACAAAGGGAAGAAGATAGCCATCGGAGGCAACATCACGGCGATCACCCAAGCCAACGTACGGTATACTCCTAAGACAAGAACTCCATGGACCCAACTGGGTGTGCCAATCCATTGGAACCAAAGGGTGAGCTGATCCTGGAACGCAAAGAGTCCAGAGGCAAGGAGGCGGGATGGAACATTGGCGCCTGCCATGGTTATCCAAAAGACGATAACTAATAAAAGGAGCATGAGCGGATAGCCAAACCGCTTGGACGTGACAAGATCATCTAGCTTTTGATCGAAAAGATAGCGTTTACTCCCTTGCTTAGTGAGAACATTATTGGTGATCTGTTCAACATTTCCATAGATATCAGCGACCATTTGATCGCTAAAAGAATTGGGATAAGACCTTCGGACAATTTCGGCCTCACTCCAAACTTCGCTTAGACTTCGTGTAGGCATCATTGCGCACATCTTGCCCCCTCCCAGCAGGAGTTAACACCAAGAAAACTGCTTAAACTATCTAAAAAACTCCTGTCTCCGTCCAACAAGCGCAAGGCCAACCAGCGGGGAGACAAGGTATTATTGGCAATAGAGCCCACCATGGGCAGCAGGTGTTCCACGGCCTTTTCCACTTCAGGGGAATAGAGAATTTGACGGGGGTTAGTTGGCAAGGCCCCAGATGCAACTTGAAGGATTTTTTCTTGGAGTTCTATAAGTCCTTCGCCTTGGCGAGCAGCGGTAGCAACGACTGGGACTCCTAATTCCCGCTCTAAGGACTGCACATCGATCTTTAAACGTTTCTTCTGAGCCTCATCCATAAGATTAAGGCAAACAATGACGTTGGGCGTTATTTCAAAGACTTGAAGGGCCAAGTTGAGATTTCTTTCTAGGCAAGTTGCATCAAGGACGACCACCGTCACATCGGGAGAAGCGAAGCACAGAAAGTCCCGCGCAATTTGTTCCTCCACAGTATGGGCTAATAAGGAATAAGTACCCGGTAAATCGACCATTAAAAACGATTTCTGCTGATATTGGAAGCCCCCTTGAGCATTATCCACCGTTTTTCCAGGCCAATTGCCTGTATGCTGATGTAGCCCAGTCAGAGCATTAAAAATCGTACTCTTCCCAACGTTTGGATTTCCGGCTAAAGCAACTCCGTATTGGCCAGCTGCTATGGTAATTCCAAAGTGATCCTGCCATAAGGATCTCTTTTGCTTCGCAGAAAGATTCATATACATTCCTCTCCATTCAATAGCGTTCTAACTGAGATTTGAGCAGCATCTTCACTCCTCAAGGCGATGAGGGTCTCTCTCACGAGATATGCGGTTGGGTCACCGGAAGGACCTCTACGAATACATCGGATCAACGTTCCAGGGACGATTCCCAAGTCGAGAATCCGTCGCCGAAGTAGTCCGCTCAATTCCAAGGATACGATCTGACAGACAGAACCTGGAGATAAATCTGCTAACGCATCAATTCGTTCTGCGCCCTTCACATTATGTACCCCCTTTTAGTTGTTTAAGCTAACTCACGGTGTAAGCGGTAGGTTAGCCATGGCTAACTTTCGGTAAAGTCAATTTTGAATATGTTATGTCGGGGAGATTATTTTGCTACCCACATGCTTATACTTCCTACAAGTATACAAAAGGGAAGTACAGGTAGAGAATTTATTACAATAAATTGAGCATCCTATTTCCAGTGCAATACACTTGTTAAAAGGGGAAACAAATGAAATCTCATTACAAAGGCATTATCATCCTTGTACTAGTGAGTCTAGCTGTCTACATTCCGTATCGATTCACCTATATGTGGTTTACTGGTCCGTCAGGGTGCATAAAATGCCATGAAATTAAAGGCTATCATGAATCATGGAAGAACTACCCTCACCAAAAGATTGATTGCAGAGACTGTCACGAAACCAGAGGGCCCTTTCGCAGGTTAGATACTCTATCTCGCGGAGTAAGGGATCTTGGTATTCATTTCAAGGGAGATTACTTTGCGATGAAGGCTGTTTATTACGACACCAATTGCATTAACTGCCATACAGGGGATTACAAGCCTGAGAGCAAAGCGTCAAGCATGCCAAAGAACCACGCCAAAATGATTAAAAACGGAGAAGGGTGCAACAATTGCCACAGAGATACGGGACATGAAAACGGCCTGGGAGTGGATGCTAAGTTTGAAATAGATTAAGTTAAGGCGCAACCGAATGACACACAGAATAAGGACATTAAGTGTCCTTTTTTCTGTGTCGTTATTCGATCGGATGTTATGGTCTTTATTAACGTGGCGATGCGCTACATATACGTGCAGAGTCGTCCGATGGAAACTATGATATAATATTGAGGGTTAGCAGGCGCCAGAGTTATAGGAGTTGATACCATGAAACAAGGAATTGGCAAATTGAGATTTGCAGATGAAACCATAGAAATGCCTAAGGTCACGAAGAAAATGCTCTCCAGAATATTGAGTTATTTTATTCCCTATTGGACGCGTATGCTGCTCGTAATCGGCTGTATTATCGTGACGTCGAGCTTAGGTCTTGTACCACCGATTTTAATTAAAAATATTATTGATAAAGCTTTACCCCAGAAGGATCTAAAGTTGTTAAGTCTGTTTATCTTCGTATCCATCGCGATCACGATTATACTTGGACTTCTTCAAGTAGCCCAGTCTTATTTAAGTATTTGGATTTCCAAACACATCATGTTGACCATGAAAAATCAAATGTACTCCCATTTGCAACGTATGTCCTTGCACTTTTATTCTTCGGCCAAGCCTGGAGAAATCACTACGAGATTAACGAGTGACATTGACGGAATTCAAGAAATCTTTAACTCGACGGTCGTAAATGCTTTGAGTAGTATCTTTGTTTTGATTTCTACGGCGATCGTCTTAGTTACTATGAACTGGAAACTTGCCCTCGTAGGGATGATTATCTTACCCACCTTTATCATTCCAACGAGGAAGGTCGGTAAGTTAAAATGGAAAATCGCAACTCAGAGTCAAGAAAAGATAAGTGATCTGAATCAAATCATCCAAGAAACCTTTAGTATCAGTGGAGCCGTACTTACCAAGATATTTACCAAAGAAAAAGAAGAATACGAGAAATTTGAACATACCAATGTAGAAGTTGCCAGCCTGCAAATCAGGGAGTCGCTTGTCGGTCGATGGTTTAGGATGACGATAACCACCTTTATCTCCATCGGACCGATGCTTATTTATTTCTATGGAGGCTATTTATTTATTCAAGGCGAAATAACCATCGGAAGCATCATTGCCTTTGTAGCGTTGCTAGGTCGACTTTATTCGCCCGTCTCACAGCTGTCCAATATTCATATTGATGTGACAAGGTCTTTGGCTTTATTTCAGCGAATCTTTGAGTATTTTGATCAGAAAGAAGAGATAGAGGATCACCGTGAAGCCATTCGCTTAGAGACCATCAAAGGCAAGGTTGAGTTTATAAAAGTAAGTTTTGCTTATAACGGCGAAATTAAAGTTTTAGAAGATATCAGCTTTTCAGTAGAGCCCGGCACTATGGTCGCTTTGGTTGGTCCCAGCGGAGCGGGAAAAACCACCATTACAAATTTAATACCCCGCTTATACGATGTAATCGAGGGGATCATAAAAATTGATGATCAGGATATTCGCGCAGTCACCTTGGAATCGCTACGGAAACAGATTGGAATTGTGATGCAAGAACCGTATCTTTTTAATGACACCATCGAAGAAAACTTAAGATACGGAAAAAGTGACGCCACAGAGGAAGAAATCATCAAGGCGTGTAAGGCGGCCTATATTCATGATTTCATTATGAATTTGCCGGAGAACTATAAAACAGTGGTTGGAAATAGAGGGATAAAGCTTTCCGGTGGAGAAAAACAAAGAGTTTCTATTGCGCGGGTCATCTTAAAGAACCCAAGAATCATTATTCTTGACGAGGCCACCTCCTCTCTAGATTCCGTCTCGGAGGAGTACATTCAAAAGGCAATGGTACCTCTATTAAGCAATCGTACGAGCTTTGTCATTGCGCATAGACTGTCAACCGTTCTCGCCTCAGATCAAATTCTAGTCCTCGAAAATGGGAAGGTTGCAGAACATGGCAAACACGAGGAATTGATCAATAAAGAAGGTCTTTATCAACATTTATATGAAACACAATTCAAATCTCAAATCACAAAAGTATCCGAAGCCTAACCGCTATTTAAACTTATAATTACACTTTGGAATGGGTGGGATAACCTTGCGGGAACAGAACTATAGAATGGAGTTCATGGTCCATTATCATGAAGTCAACCCAAAAGAGCAGGCTACGCCGCTGACGCTGCTTTATTATTTAGAAGATGCGGCGATTGCTCATTCTGAGTCAGTTGGATATGGACTCTCGCAAGTGAAAGTAGAAGGACTTGCTTGGGTACTCAATCGTTGGCATCTCCAGATGGAACAGTATCCATTACTCGGAGAGAAAGTGATTATTGAAACCTGGCCCTCTAGTTTTGAACGCTTTTATGGAAGGCGGGAATTCCTGATTAGGAACATGAACCAAGAGATTATTGGGAGGGCCACTTCTCTGTGGATATTTTATAATGTTGCCACGAAACGACCGTCCAGAATTTCTTCGGAGTTCGGAGAGGTCTATGGTCTAGATCCCGTGCGAGCGATTGATGACTCCTTTGAGCCACTCCAAGGGCTAGAAACGGGAACGGGAGCAGGAACAAGAGCAGAAAAGGGAACAGAGGTAGGAGTAGGAGCACGGACAACGGAGGGTGCACAGGAATTTTCGGTCAGACGCAGTGATATTGATACTAATGGTCATGTCAATAATGCCAACTATCTGCAGTGGATGCTCGAAGTTGTTCCTCACGACATCTACCGAAATAACCAACTTGCTTCCTTAGAAATCCAATATAAAAAAGAAACCACGTACGGATCGAGCATTCGTTCGAAATGTCAGATAGAGAGCTTGGATCTACTTAGATCAGTGTGCAGACACGTTATACTAGGAGACGATTCGGGTCAAGAACTTGCGATAGCCAAGACAGTGTGGGTTAAGCGATAAGTGATTGGGGGGAACAAGTCTGGATAAGTTAACTCGTCAACGTGAACTGATCAAAAGAATTGCCACAGAACCGTGGGTACATACCTGCTCAAGCCTAGCGAAAACACTTGGAGTGAATCCCATCACAGTACAAAGAGATTTTCAGGAGATAAAGGATAACGGGTTTCAGTTTAAGCAAGATGAACAGGGAACACTCTATCTGCAGGTGAGTGGTTGGAATGGGGTTCAGCCGGTTAAAGCATCGACTCTCAGGCAAATGGAAATCTTACGGATTTTAACGTCTACCCCTCAAGGGCTAAGCCTTGCAGAGATATACAAGCGCTTTAATCGACGGGATGAAGAAGAGGTCAGCAGTAAAACACTTGAACGGGCTATGAAAGACCTAGAGAAGAACAACCTCATCGAACGAAGGAGGGAGGAATATGTTGTCTGCTTAGAACACATACTACCCCCCCTTGAGTTATCTGAGCAAGAAAAAACCCTGCTTTTCGAGGCCCTAAAGGTGGCAGGCGCCCTAGCACCTATTCCTGAAGAAATCAAATCCGTCGAAGCTAAACTTAAACTATGGATCGGAGAGAATGCTCAATCTCGCGAAACCATGTTAGTTCACGGGAGAACGCCGACCCAAGATGTACACCACAGTCAGTGTTGTGTTAACCTTGAAGAAGCAGCTCGGAGTAAAAGCAGAGTCAGCATCCTCTACCGAAAAGAAGAGGAGCCTGCGCGACAACTCAGACTAAACCCTTTGGGGATTGTATATTACTGGGTTCTTGATAACTGGTATCTCATTGCTCAGGATGAAGAGGATCAAAAAGTCAAAACCTATTTGATGAACCGTATTTTAGATGTCACACGGTTGGGCGAGACGTTTTCCCCAGTCGAAGGGTTCGACTTAAAAACCTGGTATCAATATGCTTGGGGAGTTTACCGGGAGCAATCACCGGTACCGATAAAAATACGTTTTTATAAGCATTTCTCAACCTTAAACCGTGTCAGAGCAGAACTCGCTAAACGAGAAACCTGTACCTTGACAGAGGATAAAGAAGGCCTATTGATGACCGATCAGGTGGAGGGGCTCGACGAATTGGCGGTTTGGCTGCGCGGGTTTGGTGCAGGGGCTGAGGTTATTGAGCCTCCGGCACTTAGGAAAAAGATGACGGATGAATTTTCCCGACTCCTCCAAATGTATGGAGGTGAAGTGCATGGACTCCATTAAGCGCATGGGAAAAATTATGGCTTTAATTGAGGCTCACCCTGAGGGGATATCAGGGCGAGCTTTAGCGGAGGGGTGCGGTGTACCCTGGGGGACGATGAAACAGGATTTGAAGGTGTTGGTTTCCTCCATTGAAAATCCCATTCCCTTGTACACGGATTGTGATGAAGGTAAGGGTGAAGGGGACGAGGATTTATTTTTGCCGGAGGTCAAGTGGTTTATGGCGGCAAACCAAAAACGTTACACACCCGTTCATCTGAACGTTCGTGAAGCTGTAGGGGTACTGACAACCCTTGATTATCTTCAAGAGGACAATACTCTGAAAGAAGGGTTGAGACGAAAGATTTTGTCTGGATTTAACTTGGGGGAGGAAGAGATCTATCGCTATGTCAAAGGGGAACTCACACCGTTAGCGCCGATTCAGGGTAAGATATTTCAAATTATCGAAAAAGCGATTCGGGCTAATCGACGTGTAACGATTTTGTTTAATGCCCGAACCATCACCGTCGACCCTCTGGGTATTGTCTATTATTCGCGTTTGCGGTGTTGGTATTTGGCTGCTCGTCAGGGGGGTATTATCAAAACTTATCATCTAAATAACATCCAGGAAGTGCGAGAAACCAGTGAGCCGTTTGTTTACCCCGACGATTTTTCTCTGAAGGATTGGTTCGGACCGCGGTGGGGGATGGAATATGGAGAATTGACCCGTGTCAAAGTACGCTTTCTCAATCGTTCACAGACCGTTGCCAAGGTTCGTAAAGACGTAGCGCATCGATCAAGTGAGATAATAACTCAAGAGGATGGATCGATTCTCTTTCAAGATGATATTATCGGGGTCAATGAATTTATTACATGGGTACTGGGGTTCGGATCTGCGGCGGAGATTCTAGAGCCGCAAGAGTTTCGAGACCATATTCTGAAGCGAATTCGTGAAACGCTGGAAAATTATCGTTAGTAGGGGCAATTCAAGAATTACCCAGCTCTTTAGTTTGAAATTGGAGTAATGTTCTGCTTATCTTCCATGTAGCTTTTTAGAGAAACATGGAGTTCATTATTTGTATTGACGGAGGCAAAGAAGACATCCGAGGTAGTTTTGATATTTAGGTTTTGTAATTGCTGCTGGAGCCAATCATTTGTAAGCCCGAGTTTCTTTAAGACATTTCCATAGATCTCCCCATCGACGATTATGGGGTAGGACAGAGAACAACTTTTTTTCGTCAAATTCATGTCCTCAAGGGTAATAGGGGCTTTATTATCTTGTCGTAAAACCGATAAATATCCATTTGCTTCAATAATACCGATTCGTACATCGCTTAGATCAAAGATTTCTTTTTCACGCAGCATTTGAAGAACATTATCAATGGAATAGCGGAGCCTTTTTAGATTAGGCATGATAAACTGTCCGTCTTGAATGACAACGGTGGGATCAAAGCTGATCATGTGCCCGAATTTTCTGTACTTTATGATTAATTTCGTTATGGTTTTATGGAAAAAACCAATAGCAATAACTGCGTATGCGGTGTGTATATGAGAAATACTAGGATCGGCTAGATCCGCACCCGCTATTGCCCCTAAAGAAATAATGATTAGAAAATCGAAGACAGGAAGTTCTCCTATGGCGCGTTTTCCCATATATAAGCCAACCACTAAGAGTAAGGGGAAGATCGTGATAATTCTGCCTGTTACGATGAGAAGTTCCTTTATGAGTTCCATAGTTACCACACCTTATTAATTTAGTGCTTGTATACCTATATTTAATATCCCCAAGAATGACTGAAATATGGGGTAGGTATGCAAACGTCGAAATATGACTGAACCTGCAATTCATCGAGTTCACTTAAATGTCCTCCTGCTCTGTTAAACTAGAACTAACAAGGTTGTCATGTGAAAGGAAGTATTTATTATATGCTAAAAGATTGTAAAGCTGGAGAACGGTTTGAGGGAACAGTCCTCGTCAATGAATGGAAAGAAGTTCCCTTTCGGCAAAAGCCTGGAGCCTACCTCTCCATAACCTGCCAAGACCGTTCAGGGATGATTCAAGGAAAAATGTGGAACTTCGATCCACAAGTCCTTGGCTGGCTCAATGACCAGGATATTTTTCGTGTTAAAGGGGTTGTTTCCGAATATCGCGGAGCACTGGATTTGACGATTGAAACAATCCGAATGATGCCCAAGGAAGAAGTGGATTTATCCGACCTTTTGCCGAGTTCTTCGGTCACCGCTCAGGAGTTGGAAAATCGCTTAAAGTCTCTGGTAGATAAAATTAAACAACCTAAACTGAAAGCTCTCCTCGAACAGTTTCTAAGTCACCCAGTATGGGGAGAGGCCTATCGGCAAGCGCCTGCGGCCATGAAAATCCATCAAGCCTATCTGCGTGGGCTTTGGGAGCACAGTGTTAGAGTGGCCGAAATTGCAGTGGGGATTGCAGGGAATTACCCAAATATGGACTGTGATTTAGTCCTGACGGGCGCGCTTTTGCATGATATTGGCAAGATCGGGGAGTACTCGTACACTCGAGGTATTAAAGTGACCACTGAAGGGCGACTCCTGGGGCACATTATCCTAGGAATTGAACTTCTATCGGAAGAGATCGCCAAAGTTCCAGATTTCCCACGTGAGTTGCGTTCTAAGTTACTGCATATCCTAACAAGTCATCATGGCAAATATGAATGGCAATCCCCTAAAAGACCCAAGCTAATGGAAGCGTTGGTGATCCATTATGCCGATGTTATGGATGCAGAGCTTTTCCACTTTGAGCAAGCAAAAGAGAACCATCCGGAGGATGAATGGTCCCCCTATATCCCCAGTATGGAACGTTGTCTTTATCTGAAATAATTTTAGTAAGGTCTTTGGATTGGATACAAAACCATTGAAGAGAGGTAAAATTATGCGTAGAAAAGATAAGGAAATCACTGATCAGAAAGCCATGGATGAGATCATCAAAAAAGCGCAGGTGTGTCGATTAGGCGTATCCTATGAAAGTATGGCTTACATTATTCCAATGAGTTTCGGCTATGTGGACCGAGTGTTATATTTCCATTCTGGACTAGAAGGTCTGAAATTATTAATCCTTCGAGAAAACCCTAAGGCTTGTTTCGAAGTGGAGATTGATACCGAGGTTATTCCGAGCGACCAAGGGTGTAACTGGTCGATGCGGTATCAGAGTGTGATTGGGTTCGGGGAGGTTGAATTCATCGAGGATTTAGAGGGGAAGCGAAAAGCCCTACAAATTATCATGCAGCAGTATGGTGATGATTTAAAGATGGTTGAGGAGGCTGGATTAGCAGGAATTACTATTTTTAAGTTAGTCGTTAGCACCATGACGGGTAAAAAATCAGGTTATTAAACCATAGTTTTTGTAATAATTATTAGAAATATTTTTAGAGGGATTATCCATTTCATGCATTTATTAACTTTGAATCTGATTTGACCGGGACGATAGTGACTGTTAAATTTCTAACAAACATTCACTAGGGAATGGGATATAAGGCTTTCTAGGGGTTGTAATGAACGACAACCCCTTTTTTTGTGTCCAGAATCACCCCTGCATACTTGCGAGGTCTTTGAAATACGAAATAAAAAGCTTGACAATAGAACAGTGCTTTAATAGATTAAAGGAAGAAAGCGATTTATTCAGGAGGGGTAAGATATGTCGAGCGATGAACGTTTACAGAATCCGTTAACGGATGCCTTATTTGAAGCCGTTTTATTGCTAAGAGATAAAGAAGAGTGTTATCGATTCTTTGAAGACATTGCGACGGTTGCGGAAATTAAAGCGTTTGCTCAGCGTTTAGAAGTAGCTAAAATGTTGCAAAATAATGAAACCTATACCGCGATTGGTGACGTGACTGGAGTCAGTACAGCGACGATTAGCCGAGTCAAGCGTTGCTTGAATTTTGGAGCGGATGGTTATCAAATGATTTTGCGCCGTTTAAAAGAGCAAAATGATTGAGAAAATTAAGAACAGTGAAGGAGATCCATCATGTTAAGAACGAATCTAGGACAACGCATACCAGAAGGAATGCGTGATTTATTACCGGAGGAAATCGCTGTGCAAGAGCGCTTAGAGCAAGATATTCTGGCGCTTTTTCGGCAATGGTCTTATCAGAAAGTCTTAACTCCAACCTTGGAGTTTTCGGCATGCGTCCAGCCAGACGTTGAGCAAGACGATGCATTATACAAATTCTTTGATCGTAAGGGGCATATTCTAGCACTACGTCCTGAACTGACCATACCGATCGCACGGCTTGTGAGCACACGAATGCGTGGTGGGGAATTCCCCCTTCGCTTGTGTTATGGTGCCGATGTCTATCGAAACACCACCGTTCGACATAGAGAGTTCCGCCAAGTGGGTGTAGAACTCGTGGGTTCTGACCATGAATTAGCGGATGCTGAAGTAATCGCGCTCGCGGTGGAAGCCATTGCCGGTTTGGGCTTAAAAAACTATCAGTTTAATCTTGGACATATGGGCATATTTGCCGGGCTTATGTTGGAAGCTGGAGTCGATGAGGGGATTCAAGTCAAGTTGGAAGAAGCTTTAGCACGCAAAGATATGGTGGGTGTGGAAAGTTTAGTCAGGCAAAGTGGGTTACCAGGAAAGGTTCAAGAGCTTTTACTCCATTTACCCCATTTTCATGGGGGTGAGGAGATTCTCGATGAAGTCCTCGGCTGGAGTGAGCGACCAGCGATTCGTGAAGCGGTCGAAAGTTTGAGACGAACATATCGGTATTTACACAACTTTGGGGTGCAATCGAATGTGTCGTTAGATTTAGGTATACTTCGTGGTTTTTCGTATTATACGGGGGCAGTTTTTGAAGGATATGTTCCGGGAGTTGGTTTTCCGGTGGTGGAGGGAGGACGTTACGATGCCTTATATGCTGATTTTGGGGTGCCACAACCAGCAACTGGCTTTGCGATCCACCTTGGAACTCTGTTAGAACAATTCCCACTTGTTCCTATGGCGGGAGCGGATGTCTTGGTTTATGGAGCTGATGCAAAGCAGATTATTCAGAAGTGCCAGGAATTGAGGGCCCAGGGAAAACGAGTGGAAATGGCCCTAGGAGCGATAGATGGTGAAGTTGCCCAGAAAATGGCGATGAGCAAGAATATTTATGAGGTTTTGTGCGTTGGGGAGGAAGTGGGAGGGTCAGCGAGACACTTGTTCAGCCATACGATTGTCGTGCCAAGCTAGGGCTTTAATCCTTATGTAAGCGGGTAGGGACCCGTCCAAAGCGACATCCTTGTCGCATGGCCGTCGGAACACGTCCTTGTGTTCCGCCCTACTTTGAGAGAGTGGATTAAAGCCGCAGTTTGGCTACGACTCACGTAAAGGCTTCTCGCCGTGTATCGCAGACCCTCCGGCTGGGAAGATAAGAGGAAGCATGAAATTAACATTGAAACTTCCTCTAGCTGGGTCCATGGAGATTTGGAACGATAGCAAGGAACGACCAGGGAACTTGCTGCGTTGTTTGCGTCAAGCAAGAGGCACAAGAGTATAATGAAAAAAGTGTTAAGATTAAGGGGTGTTGTAGATGCGTAAGATTGCTGTACTTACTGGTGGCGGGGATTGTCCGGGGCTTAATGCGGTGATTCGGGCGGTTGCCAAAAGCGCACACCATTATGGACTCGAGGTGCTCGGAGTTAGGGATGGTTTTCGTGGAGCGGTAGAAGGGGATTTTATACCTTTGACGCTGAAGGATGTCTCGGGTATTTTACCGCGTGGTGGTACAATTCTTGGAACAACCAATCGGGACAACCCCTTTGCGTATGAAACGAAAGTAGATGGGGTATCACGAATACTTGACCGCTCAAGCGATGTAATTAAAAACTTAAAGGAACGTGATGTCGATGCCTTACTAGCGATTGGTGGAGACGGCAGTTTACATATTGCTCTTAAGCTGGGGAAGCTAGGACTCAATGTGATCGGAATTCCAAAAACAATTGATAATGACCTGATGGCAACTGATCAAACCTTTGGCTTTCAGACAGCGGTGGATACTGCCACGGAGGCACTAGATCGATTACATACCACGGCGGAATCTCATCACCGGGTCATGATTCTCGAGGTCATGGGACGCTATGCAGGATGGATAGCTTTGTATGCGGGTGTCGCTGGAGGAGCGGACGTTATCCTGATTCCGGAGATTCCTTATCAGCTAAATCGGGTAGCACGAGCTATCCAAAAAAGGGCAGAACAAGGTAAAAAATTTAGTATCATAGTCGTTGCAGAAGGAACGAAGCCTCGAGGCGGCGATATCGTAGTTGAGCGACTGGTCTCAGGACGCTTCGATCCTATTAAATTGGGGGGGATTGGCGCCAAAATAGGGAACGAGCTCGAAGAACAATATGGTATGGAGACAAGGGTAACAGTGCTCGGGCATCTTCAGCGTGGAGGCTCGCCCAATTCCTATGATCGAGTGCTTTCTACCCGCTATGGTGTTGCCGCGGTTGATGCTGTACTCGAATCGGAATTTGGAATTATGGTCGCCCTACGAGGTAGGGAGATTGTGCGAGTTCCTCTCCATGAAGCGGTCGATAAGCTTAAACAAGTGCTCATAACTGACCCACTGTTGATTGCGGCACGTAATCTAGGGCTGGAAATGGGAGATTAATGAAATTTATTCACTACTTAATAGCCAAACGCTACAGAGTGTATTCTAAATAAAAGAAACGATACGAAAAACGGAAATGCTCACAATGAGGGCATCTCCGTTTTTTTGTGGAAATCACAATAGGCTCTAGTTATTAATTTTCCTTGACAGTTGACGTTTACACATGTAATGTAGTTAGTAACTACATTTGTAAACATAGTGGCAAGGAGGTGTCGACCGTGTTAGAAACACCGAATATTTCCGATGCAGAATGGCAAGTCATGAAGATCTGTTGGCTGAAATCAGCATGTACTGCAAACGAAATTGTTAAGGATTTAGAACAGACTACTGACTGGAAACCAAACACCGTTAAGACATTAATCGGGAGGTTGGTTAAAAAAGGAGCACTCGGCTATAAAGAAGAAGGAAGGTTATATACCTACTATCCATTAGTAGCGGAGGAAGAGTGTATAAGAGCAGAGAGTAAGTCATTTCTTACTCGAGTTTTTGGTGGTGCACTAAAGCCTATGCTCGTTACGTTTCTACAAGAAGAAAAACTCTCTCCAGACGACATTGAAGAACTTAAACAGCTCCTTGAAGCAAGAAAGGACTGAAAAAGATGCTGATGACACTATTGCAAGCAAATTATAGTAGTCTTTTTAACTGGGTTTTAACAACGTCAGCCAAAGCCAGCGTCCTCATTGTTTTTCTGCTTGCCGTGAAATATGTCCTTAGACACAGAATGGGAGCACACTTCCAGTATATGCTTTGGTCAGTTTTGATTATTGCGTTGGTTTTACCCTGGACACCCAGTAGTCCAGTTTCTGTAAATAATTTAATTAATTCATCTTATATGCAACAAATTATTGCTCCCATTGCCAACCGTACGACACAAACTCAACCACAAGCATCGGTGATTGATACGAAACAATCGGACCTTGAACAAACTACCGTTGTGGAGGGTAGTAGTACCGACAGTGGTTTCTTAGGAACGGATCCGCAGCTAAAAAGTAATAAGGATGTTGTACCCTTTGCCATCTCGCCGTTCATCTATAAACTGGCATTTTTGATATGGTTACTAGGAATTTTGATTTTTACGAGTATTACAGTCATTGTAAACGTTCGGTTCTATAATAAGATAGAACATAATTTAGTCACTGATTCCAAGCTAATCGCGGTTTTTAATCAACTTAAACTCCAACTAAAAGTGAAAAATGAAATTCCACTGCTTAGCACGAGGCATGTAAACAGCCCTTCTTTATTGGGCTTCATCCATCCAAGGTTATTGTTATCTATTGGAATTGAGAAAACATTTAGTTTAGAACAACTAAAGCATATATTTTCACATGAGTTATTGCATTTCAAGCGCAAAGATATCATGATAAATTGGTTAACCCAAGTCTTAGTGATCATCCATTGGTTTAACCCGTTAATTTGGTACGCTTTCTACCGAATGAGGGAGGATCAGGAAATATCTTGTGACGCTTTAGCCATGAAACGAATTGATTCGATACAGAGTACAGACTATGCTTATACGCTCATTAAACTGGTCGAAACATACTCGAACACTCCCCGCTTGGCTGGGTTAGCAAGTTTATCTGGCTCAAAATCCCAAATCAAGAGAAGGTTAACCATGATTAAAGATTCTAGGCGCAGTTCCGTTAAATGGTCAGTGCTAGGTTTGCTAGTGGTCGTGTTAATTGCCTCCGCGGTGTTCACCAGTTCGACTAACCCGGAAAACGAAGCACAGGCCGTTGTCAAAGAGTATAAGTCTAAGCTTTATTCTGTTTCGTATGACGCAATTGATATGGAAGCTATAGTCCAAGCCTCTGATGAATATAATATATTTTTTACCCAAAATGGGTTTAATAAATTTATAACGAATCGTGTTATACTGCTACCAAGTCAAGAAGCCTATCATAGAAAATTCAACTTACAGTTTAAGGATATCCAGTTTAAGAAGTTAGTTAGCGAGGAAAAGAACAAATTGGTCTTTGATTATGACTTAGACATCAATGTGTTATCAGCTAACGGTAGCAATTCGGTCGTCAATGAAACTGGTCAGATCACCTTAGTAAAAGAAAATGCTCAATGGAAGATAGAAAACGATTGGTTCGATGTGAATTGGATTAATGAAAATTTGACACCCCCAGCAGAAAACGAGGTTAATACCACAGCGCTTATGCTGGAGTATCTCAAAGATCACGGATATAATATATCCAACGAAACAGGTGGCGGTAATTTAGCAGGCGCCGAAATTCAGCTACCCAATAGTTTCGACACAGTGCGTAACGAGGTTAAGATTGGGGAATTACTCAGGGAGAAAAATGAACTATCTAAGCGAAATGAGTTTGATTTTTCTATGTATCTGGGACAAAAAGTTACGATATTAACCTGTGGACTCGAGGCAACAACTGATTCTCCGTATGGGTTAAATGCCTTTTTTCTAATATATAATGACAAAATAGTGGGTGTATGGTTTGAGCCAAACAAGGTCGGTGCAAAGAATTTGACACTGGGCCTATTCGAAAGTATGTGACCTTATTCAAATCACAAAAGCACCAGCGTCTCAGTTGATAGATTGCTGGTGTTTTTGTGATCTCAGTTATTATCAAACCAGATCCCGTTGGAAGAAATCGTTATCTGGCGCAGAAGTAAGGTTAATAGCTTTATTTGCATTAAGGGGTTGCCAGAATAATCGGTCGTTGCTATAATACTAATATGTTAATACTTTAACTAACTAAAGCGATGAACAATAAATAATCTCTCTTCTCTCATCTTGGCTTTAGTTTTCAGGGATATAGAAAGGGGTTAACCTAGTGGAACGAGATTTCTTGACGATAGCGTTACCTAAAGGAAAGTTGCTAATCGACTCAATCCAATTGTTGAGTCGTATGGGGATAGAATGTAGCCATGTTACGGAACAATCTCGGAAACTGTTTTATGATCTTCCTGAGAGTAAAGTTAAGATCATTATTTGCCGAGCAACGGATATTCCGACGTTCGTTGAATATGGGGCGGCAGATCTTGGCATTGCAGGGAAAGACACTTTGTTGGAAGAGAACAAGGATGTGGCGGAATTATTGGACCTTCGATTTGGTTATTGTCGTTTTGTGGTGGCCATGCCAGAGGCGAGCGTCCCGCCTAAGCTTCCGAGTGGAGACTATGATTTAAGTGGGCTGAACCATCAACGGGTGGCTACGAAGTTTCCTCGTGTCGCTGAGGCTTTTTTTAGTGGACTGGGCATGCAGGTTCATCCAATAAAACTGCATGGAAATATTGAGCTTGCTCCTTGCGTTGGACTAGCAGAAATGATTGTGGATATTGTTTCGACAGGTAAAACCCTTAAACAGAACCACTTGATCGAGGTTGCTCCGATTCTTGAGGCAACATCGCGCTTAATCGCTAACCGTGTAGCCTATCGCATGAAATATGAGCGAATTAAGAATTTAGTAGAGCGTTTACGTGAAGACTTGCAAGTGGGCGTCTTGGCCAAGTAAGTAAGGCAGAACAGAATGAGGGGCGAAATCGTTGAAGATTGAAAGCGTAAAAGACATTGATTTAAACCGTCTCACTCGGAAATCGTATGGCGACGATGCGACCCTAGAGCAACGTGTCTCTGACATACTCAAGCGTGTCCGTGAGGATGGGGAAGAAGCGGTCTATCAACTGACCGAGGAATTTGATCATATTAACCTGCGATTAAGCGGTTTGAAGGTTACCGACGAAGAAATTCAAGGGGCCTATCAAGACGTGAGTGAGGATTTTTTAGAAGCCATGCGCACAGCGAAGAGGAACATCCTGCGCTATCATGAGAAGCAGAAACGAACTTCGTGGTTAGAGCCGGATCCCGACGGGAGTATTCTAGGGCAACTTTTACTCCCACTCAAGCGCGTAGGTATTTACGTTCCCGGAGGAACGGCTTCCTATCCATCGTCGGTCTTGATGAACGCTTTACCTGCTGTTGTCGCCGGAGTTAAAGAAATCGTGATGGTCAGCCCTCCAAGGGCGGATGGCACACTTCTGCCTGAAGTGTTGGTGGCGGCAGCTGAAGCGGGTGTGACGGAGGTCTACAAAGTCGGAGGAGCTCAAGGGATTGGGGTGCTGGCGTTCGGGACGGAGACGATCTCTCCCGTGGACAAGATCACTGGACCGGGAAATATCTACGTGACCTTAGCCAAAAAACAAGTGTTTGGAATCGTCGATATCGATATGTTGGCTGGACCGAGTGAAATATTAATCTTAGCCGACGAGAGTGGACGATCAGATGAATTAGCCGCTGATTTGCTTTCCCAAGCTGAACATGATCGTTTAGCCTCTGCTATAGTAGTCTCCCCTTCTCGTCAACTTCTCGAGCAGACATTATTAGCGGTAGAGCGTCAGCTCGAAGACCTACCTCGCGCCGAAATTGCAAGGGCTTCTTGGGAAAGTTATGGGGCTGCAATTCTGGTCTCGGACCTGCAAGAAGGCATGGATTTGGCCAATAAAATTGCACCTGAGCATTTTGAACTGGTCGTGGAAGACCCTTATTCCTGGTTAGGGCAAGTCCGAAATGTCGGGGCGGTCTTTCTAGGGCGGTATTCCCCAGAACCCGTCGGAGATTACTTCGCGGGACCCAATCACGTTTTACCGACCGGAGGAACGGCTCGGTTTTACTCTCCGCTGAATGTTGATACGTTCATGAAGAAGGTCAGTGTAATCGGGTATTCTGAAGTAGCTTTGAAAAGGGATGCTAAGCAGATTGCCCTTCTCGCCCGCAGCGAGGGATTAGAAGCACATGCCCGGGCCGTGGAAGTAAGGTTTAAATAATTTGTTCAATATTAAGAAATAGTTTTAAACGGAAAGGGAGAGGTAAACGATGGGAAAGGTGTTAAGTAACCCCGAGAGCTTAGTTCGCCCTGCAGTCCAGCAGCTCATTCCTTATGAAACTAAGCATCTGCCCGAGTGCATTAAACTCGACGCGAATGAAAATCCTTTTCCTTGGCCCTTGGGGATGAAGGAGTCCTTGTTCGCCGAGAAATTAGCGTTTAACCGCTATCCGGATGGAATGGGTGGGGACCTCAAAAGCGCCATTGGGACGTATACGAAAATCTCTCCAAATGGAGTCCTAATAGGTAACGGATCAGATGAATTGATTCAACTTATTTTACTCACCTTTGGTGGCTTGGGGAAATCCTTAATTATTCATCCCCCGACCTTCGGTATGTATAAGATTTACGCACGCTTGACAGACACCACAGTTGTGGAAGTTCCGTTGCTAGATAGTCTAGCTCTAGACACAGAGAAAATGTTAGAGGCCGCCCTTTCCCCGGAAGCGCATGTGGTTATTATTTGTAATCCCAATAACCCCACCGGTTCACTGTTCCCAAGAGAAGACATTCTCCGACTGGTACGGGAAAGTGGTAAAATCGTAGTGGTTGATGAGGCGTACGCTGAGTTTTCGGAGGAAACTCTCATTCCCGAGCTTGAAAACAACCCTAACTTGGTGATCCTACGAACTTTCTCTAAATCCTTTGGTATGGCTGGACTCCGCTTAGGTTATTTGCTAGGACAACCGGAGACCATTGCTCTCATCAATAAGGTAAGGCCACCGTTCAATGTCAATTCGTTTAGTCAAAAGGCAGGGATTCTGGCCTTAGAATACTTAGCAGAGTATCAAGCGCAAATTCAACAGATCAAGGAAGAAACTCATAAATTGCAGGTGGGATTAGCTCAAATTCCAGACGTCGTGGTCTATCCGACGTGGGCAAATTTTATCCTCTTTAAGCCAGTGGACCCCGATGGATGGGCAGCGGAATTGTTGAAGAGGGGATTTCTGGTCCGCAACATGGGTGTGCTCCCCGTGCTCGGAAAATGTCTGCGTATTAGTGCAGGGCTGCCGGACGAAAACGAGGGATTCTTACGAGCGATTCGTGAGATCAGTGAGGAGACTATACCATGCGACAAGCGTATATAGAACGGAAAACCAAGGAAACAGAGATCAGCGTTCGCTTGAACCTTGACGGAACGGGAGAAGCCCAAGTTAAGACTGGGATTGGCTTCTTTGATCATATGCTGACAGCTTTTGCCCGATTTGCTTATATCGATCTCATCCTTCAAGCCAGCGGGGATTTAGAAGTCGATGCGCACCACACAATAGAAGATTGTGGTATCGTACTGGGACAGGCGTTGCGGGAAGCTTGCGGTGATAAGGTGGGAATCGAACGAATCGGAGAGGCGCTTCTACCTATGGACGAAGCCCTGGTACAAGTGGCGCTAGACATATCAAATCGTGCCTACCTTGTATGGTCTGTGGATTGCCCAGACGGTATGGTCGGCGAGTTTCCGGTGGAAATGGCTGAGGAATTCTTTCGAGCCTTAGCGGTGCAAAGCGGACTCACCCTACATGTCCGACAACTGTCTGGGAAGAACCGGCATCACATTATGGAAGCGGCCTTCAAAGGGGTCGGAAGAGCCCTAGGCCTTGCTCTTCGCCAGAACACTCGGTATAGTGGTATACTTTCAACTAAAGGAGTTTTATAACGTGATAGGGATTGTAGATTATGGACGGGGCAATTTAAGAAGTGTTGAAAAGGCCTTAGAAAAGGTCGGTTTTGAGGCAACTATAATGACCTCTCCAGAGGACCTTAACGGAGTGGATGGAGTCATACTTCCTGGAGTCGGGGCGTTTGCCGATGCGATGGAAGCCTTAAACAGTGGAGGATGGACTCTGCCTCTCACCGAGTTTGCCCGCTCCGGTAGCCCTTTTTTGGGGATCTGTCTAGGGATGCAGGTTCTCTTTGAAGTTGGAGAAGAGCATGGAGAGCATGCTGGCTTAGGACTCCTAGCGGGTCGGGTTGTAAAATTCCCACCAGGTGGTAAGATTCCTCATATGGGCTGGAACACTATAATACTCGAACAACCTTCTCAGTTACTAGAAGGGATTCCCAATGAATCCTATTTTTATTTCGTGCATTCGTATTATGCGTTACCCAATGATAAACGTGATATTTTAGCGAGTAGTGATTATGGCATAGTCTTTCCAGCGGTCGTCGGCAAAGATAATGTCTGGGGAGCACAGTTTCACCCTGAGAAATCAAGTCCCTGGGGGCTTCAACTCCTGACGAATTTTGGAAAGTGGGTGAATGACTATGCTGCTCTTTCCAGCCATTGACCTCAAAGAGGGGAAAGCGGTACGCCTGTTACAGGGACGGATGGAGGATTCCACGGTTTATTCCGATAACCCCGTGGCTTTAGCCAACGAGTTTGAGAGTCAAGGTGCCGAGTATTTACATATTGTTGATCTGAATGGAGCTTTTACTGGGAAACCGGTTAATGATGAGATCATCCGACGAATTGTCGGGAGCGTTGCGATGAAGATTCAGGTGGGGGGCGGAATCCGCACGATGGAGCGGATCACGGAGCTCCTAGAGTTAGGGGTTGAACGGGTTATTCTAGGGACGATCGCTGTCAAAAACCCGGAGCTGGTGGCTGAAGCAGCACGACGCTACGGAAAACGAGTCATCGTAGGCATTGATGCTAAGGATGGCTGGGTCGCGGTTCAGGGCTGGGCGGAAACAACAGAAATGCGGGCTATTGATTTAGGGAAGGCCATGAAAGCCATGGGAGTCGAGAGTGTGGTTTTCACCGATATTGCACGGGATGGAATGCTTCAAGGACCAAATATTGAAAGCACCGTTCAGATGGCTCAGGAAACAGGCTTATCCGTAATTGCTTCTGGTGGAATTACCACCTTGGAAGATCTGCGAGACTTGCAAGTTGAGGCGCTCAAGGGAGTCTCCCTCGAAGGGGCAATCACCGGAAAAGCGCTCTATAGCGGAGCCTTCACCCTGAGGGAAGCACTAGAGGCGGCTCGTTTTAACCCTCACAATGGGGAGAGTAGGGACGGGGGGATAGGTCATGTTAAGTAAGCGGATCATTCCCTGCTTAGACGTCCATGACGGGCGAGTGGTTAAAGGAACGAACTTTGTTCAGTTGCGTGATGCAGGGGACCCAGTAGAACTAGCAGCCCTCTATGACAGTGAAGGCGCTGATGAACTGATTTTCCTCGATATTACCGCTTCATCAGATAACCGCGAAACAATGGTCGATGTAGTACGACGAACGGCTGAGCAAGTCTTTATTCCGTTCACGATCGGAGGGGGGCTGCGGACGATCGAGGATATACGCCGAATGCTCAGAGCTGGAGCTGACAAAATAGCCCTTAACACTTCGGCGGTTCAGACTCCGGGTCTGATTCAAGAAGGGGCGCATGCCTTCGGAAGCCAGTGCATCGTAGTTGCCATTGACGCTAGAAAAACAGCACCGGGCAAGTGGGAAGTGTATATTCACGGAGGAAGAACAGCGACCGGTAAGGACGTCTTGGAGTGGGCTGCGGAAACGGAAGCACTCGGCGCAGGAGAAATTCTCTTAACCTCTATGGACCGCGATGGGACGAAAATCGGTTATGAGTTAGAACTGACTAGAGCTGTGAGTAGGGCGGTCTCCCTGCCGGTGATTGCCAGTGGTGGGGTAGGAACGCTAGAGCATTTAGCGGAGGGGCTAACTCTTGGGGAGGCGGACGCCGTCTTAGCTGCTTCGATTTTTCACTATAAGGAGTTCAGCATAGAGGAAGCCAAGCGGTATTTGGCGGAGCGGGGAATTCTAGTCAGGGGACTTGCGTGACACAGCGATCAGGGACTTGTGTGACACAGCGCTCGGTGCTTACGACGCCGAGCAAACTAGGGAACTTGCGTTACAACGCTCACTTGCTTGCTCTCGCAGATCAAACTAAGACTTAAGAGCTTGCTTCGTGAGAGGGCGGGGTTCCCGACATA
>CAKMJS010000036.1 GCA_927405585.1 uncultured Desulfosporosinus sp. | reverse complement strand
TTGGGTGTCATATCCGGTATCCAAGCTACATTTTGCTGAACAGAATAAACTCCCTCTGCAGCATCTTTAGCTAACTCAATGAGAGCATCTGAAAAATTACTGCCTCCTGTGGTAACTATTTTCTGTGTCATTTTCAGTTCTCTTATTTGTTTAATGATCATAGAAATTTGGGACACTTCGCTATTAATAATGATGGTATCGGCCGCAGAGTTCTTAATTTTCGTCAGTTGCGGATAGAAATCAGTGGTATCAGCTGCCACGAACTCGGTAGAAACCACTTCCGAACCTTTCTCCTTAAGAACATTAGTATAAGCGGCAGCCCCGCCTTTTCCCCAGTCGTTATTGACAGCAATGATTGCTGCTTTTTTTACTCCCACTTTGGAAATAAGGTCATTCTGGACCCCAGCAGCTTCTTGGTCACTTGTCGGACTAACCCGAAAAACGTATTTATAACCGGAATTTGTGACCTTAGGCGAGCTAGCTGTCTCAACTACAAGCGGTACTCCAGCTTTCTCCATCACTGGTAATACGGCCAAAGTTGGCGAACTGCCCCATGCCCCCATGATTACTTTGACATTGTCGCTGTTAATAAGTTTGTTAGCTACGTTAACAGCCTCGGATGGATCGTTTTTGGAATCGTAGATTTTTAACTGCAGTTGTTGACCTTTGATGCCACCCTCTTCATTAATAAACTTGACTGCGTATTCGGCACCCCAGACGACATTTTGTCCTGACCCCGCAACTGGCCCTGATAGTGGTTCAATTACACCAATTATTATCGGCGGTTTAGCTTTGTCGCCTGTACTTGCAGGCTGCTGCCCGCATCCAGATAGAATTAAAGAAACTGCGATGAACATAAAAAAACCGATAGCAAAAAGGGACTTTCGCTTTTTTAACATACCTCTGCCTCCTTAGTACTCACATTTTTTCAAGGACTTGACTGCCATATTAATCTTGAAAACAAACTCGGGCACTTTGCAATGCCTGCACGAGCCCGACTAAGCCCCTTGGCATTCCTCCTTTCCTTGTTGACCGAGGTAGATTTTCCTAACCCGGTCATCGTTAAGTAGTTCTTTGGCATTTCCTTCCAAGACAATAGTGCCGGTATCCATAAGATAGCCACGATCAGCGATACGTAGAGCAACGTTTGCATTTTGTTCTACCAACAAAATGCTAAGTCCAGTTTTCTTTAACTCTAGGATAATCTCGGCCATGTTTTCCACAACAATTGGCGCCAAGCCCAGCGAGGGCTCATCAAGCAATAACAGGCGAGGACCACACATCAAGGCGCGTCCGATCGCCAACATCTGTTGTTCCCCTCCGCTAAGACTCCCAGCCAACTGCTTATAACGCTCTTTCAAACGGGGAAATAAGGCGTAGACACGATCTATTCCCATTCGCACGACTTTTTTGTCCTTGACAATGTAAGCTCCCATCTGGAGGTTTTCCTCTACAGTCAACTTAGGAAATACATGACGCTCTTCCGGTGATAGACCAATTCCCCGCTTAACCATCTGATATGGGGGTAGTCCAGTGGTCTTAGCACCCTCCAAAATTACCTGGCCACTTTCAGGTTTGAGCAGCCCTGAAATAATTTTGATGGTCGTGCTCTTCCCAGCTCCGTTCGAGCCAATCAAGGTGACTAGTTCTCCTGGGCGGACCTCCAATGAAATTCCTTTTAGGGCTTCCACTTTGCCATACTTGGCAACAATGTTTTCTAGTTTTAACATGCTGCACCACCTAGATAAGCCTTAATCACTTCAGGATGATGGGCGATTTCCTCTGAATTGCCCTCGGCTATTTTCTCGCCGTGATCTACAACCATTATCCGGGTGGATAGTCCCATGACCAACGGCATATCATGTTCCACCAGAATAATAGTCACACCGCTTTCTTGAATTTTACGAATTAGTGTTGAAATACTCCTTTTTTCTGCAGAATTTAGTCCAGCAGCAGGCTCATCAAGCAGGAGAATAACGGGCTCCGCCGCGAGGGCAATAGCTATTTCGACAAGGCGCTGGGCCCCATACGGCAGGTTTCGCCCGTAATCGTCTTGAAACGCTGTGATCCCTGTGAATTCTAGAACTTGATCGACCTTACTCGAAAGGCGCTGTTCATTCTCTTTAAACTTCTTGGTGCGCAAAAGTATGTCCCATATACTTGCTTGATTGCTTTTATATGTACCAGTAAGTACTGCCTCTTTGACCGTAATGCCTTGAAAAATAGTAGTATGCTGGAAGGTACGAACAATTCCCCGTTTAGCAATCTGATCCGTTTGCAAACTAGAAATATCTTCTCCTTGAAATTGGACTACTCCAGCCTTGTTTTGAAAGCCCGAGATGGCATTAAATAAGGTAGTTTTTCCCGCTCCATTCGGACCAATCACTGCAAAAATGTCCCCTTGATCCACGCTGAAGCTAACTTTATTTACAGCGATTAAACCGCCGAAGCTTACCGACAGGTCCTTAACTTGTAAATATGCCATAATTGTCCCCCTCCATTTCCTCATTCTGGACACCTATTGCGAGCGACCTACACTTTTCAGTTTAGTTCTCAGAAATGGGAAGACACCCTCCGGGAAGTAAGTTATGGTTAGTATGATGATAACACCATAGATTGCCATTCGATACGATTCCGCCGATCGTAGCAATTCGGGGAGGATTGTAAATACAACTGCCCCAATGATTGGTCCGACAAACGTCCGCCGTCCCCCAGAAATAACCATAACTAGCATCGTAACTGTATATGTCATATAAAAGAGATCGGGGCTAATGAAGCTAATGTAATGGGCATAATAAGCTCCGCCTAAACCAGCAATTCCTGTGCTCAACAGCAAAGCACCAATTGTAAATCGATAAACATTAATGCCTATACTTCCTGCTAGTTTCTCATTTTCGGAAATCGCGATTAGCGAACGTCCTATGGACGAGTTGATTATGCGATAAACTATCAAGAGGACCAAGCCAACCAAGCCCCAAATCAAAAAGTATGATGTTTGCATCGGGTGAAGGAGATTATCGAAAATTGAAGTGTTAATCGGGGCGATTCCGGTTAAACCGCTTGGCCCTCCAGTCAAACTTTCCCAGTTAATAGCCACTAGTTTAAGAACCTCTGCAAAGGCCAGAGAAGAGAGGACAAAATATGCTCCGCGCAATTGCAAAGTAACCCTACCCAGAAAATACGCTGCTATTGCAGATCCAACTACACCCATTGATAAAGTAACAAATAACGGTGCGTTATAGCGAACACTTATGATGCCAGCTGTAAATGCTCCTATTCCAAAAAAAGCAGTGTGGCCTAGTGGTGTTTGTCCTGTGTAACCCAACACCAAGTTTAAACTTGTAGAGAGAATAATCCAGATCCCTGTCATAATGCCTATGTGTAAAAGGTAGTTGGATTTTGTCAGAAAAGGAAAAACTACAACGACTAACAAAGCGACTAGGAAAAATAATTTATTCTTCATATAATAATCTCTCCTTACTTATCTCCTGTAAGCCACCTCGGTTTTGTGACAAGGACAATTACAATCAGGACAAAACCTATGGCATCCTTATAGCCAGAAGAAATGTAGGCTGATCCTAGGCTTTCAGCTACCCCCAATAAAAGGCCGGCAATGATCGCTCCCGGAAAGTTACCCAACCCGCCGGCAATGGCTACTGCAAAAGCCTTGGCGTTTACCTGGTCCCCCATAGTTGGTAACAAAACGTAAATAGGAGCCAAAAGCATACCAGCCAGAGCAGCCATTAAGCTACCTGCAATAAAAGTCAGGCCATATATATGGTTAATATTAATACCGACAGCCGAGGCCATATCCCTGTCTTGAAAAGTAGCCCTGACTGCAGTGCCTAACTTGGTTTTTTGTAGAAAAATCCCAAACAGCAGAATAACTGCGATGGCAATCACCGCGATAATCAATCGCACAGGTGTCACGACGATCGATCCGATTTCAATCGAACTCATCGACATGCCTAAGTCGATATTCTTAGGCGTACCCCCCCAGATCAACAAAGCGACATTTTGTAGCAAGATAGACAGCCCTATAGTCAGAATCATCCCGTTATCCAAGGGTTTGTCACGCATAGGACGCAGCAAAAACCTTTCAACGACCAAGGCAAAGACCGCAACCAACAATAGGGAAATAATGATGGACGGTACATAACCAATTTGTAATAATCCAAACGTTGAAAAGAGAAAAAAAGCACCAATCATGTAAAACTCACCGTGGGAAAAATTAACTACGTTCATGACACCAAAGATGAGGGTGAGTCCAATACCCATCATGGCGTATGTACCGCCGATAATAAGACCATTAATAATATTCTGAATCAACTGTATCATTTGGTTCCCCCTCCGTCCCATTTAGAGAGTTATTGTGTTCCCTTTTCAATTGATCTTGTAGTCTATTTCTCCATAATATGCCGTCTTCCTTTGTGCCAATAGTACAGTTTTACAGCTTTAAAGTTGTATTTACCAATATGCGTCGCTCCTCCCCTTTTTTCGGATATAGGAATCAATCATTTTGTATGACTGCCCCACTCGGACATCAATATACGCTGGCGCCTCTTGAATTCCACACCCATAAAATTTTCTTATTGACTTGCCAATACTCTTCCACCTTTCGAGTCTAAACTATTGATAAGTCTATAAGTAATATTCTCTTTTCTGGAACATAATCCTTTGGACCAATTGAATAGAATCTCCATTGAATATCTGTACTTTTATTCAGAATAGTCCGTGAAAATCCGTTTAAGGTTGCTTACACATATTTATTGTGGTTGCTTTGTAAGACCTGACTTAGTTTCAACCCCAGTTGGAGGTTAAATCTATGTTCCGGGTCACTCATGCTAAGCTCAGTTATTTCTTCAACTTTACGGACTCTGTACAGGACCGTGTTCTTATGAATGTACAACTGCTCTGCTGTAACACGCAGATTACAGTCGCACTTAAAGTAATGAATCATAGTCTTTAACAACTCGCCGTTATTTTGCTTATCGTAGGCGATAACTTTTCCTAGGGTGCGCTCAAAAAAATTATGCATGGAGGATGACGCCTCGAACTCGAATAAAAAGGAATATGCGCCAAGATCCTGAAAAAAAGTGATACTGCTATCTACGAACATAAAATTTGTAATTCTTAGAGCATCCAAAGCTTCTTCGTAAGACTTTTTAATTAGGCGTAGGGCTTCAATACTGCGCCCAACGCCCACCGACAACTTTAACTCCGGCCATTTGGCTCCAGCCTGAGTTTTAAGTTCTCCCATTTTAATACGTAGTCCAGCTAGGTCGTCCCTGAGCGGAACCCGCACCAGCCCTGTGATATTATCGCTTTTGACCAACAACATCGCCCCACCCGAAAAATCTCGAAAGCAGCGCTGTACGAACTGAAAAAAGTCACTTTTCAGTTGTTGCCCTATACCCAGGCGACCTTTTTCAGCCATAGAATCCATGCTGATAACAAAGACGACGGAGCGGGCAGACAGATTAAAGTTGAGATAACCAGCCCGACGAATTACGTCCTCCTCAGACCTGAAATTTCCACTAATTAGGTCTTCAAGCAACTCGACTCGGATCTGTTTCTCTGTTTCATACACAATTCTTTGCTTTAGGAATTCAAGAGCAATGATAGTGGAGGCGTTCTCTACAGCCATCAGATCCTGTCTATCGAAAGTCCGGTGGGTTTCCAGAATAACTAGAAAGCCATTCAAACTACCATTAACGTCGATGCGTACAACAACTAATGGCTGCTCATTTTCTTCCATGTTAAGAACGAAACGATGCTGTCGATGCGGATTAAGCGAAAATAATTGTGACTTTTCCTTTTCCAAATGGATTAAAACTTTTTCTTCATACTTTTCCGGATTATAACCGTTGGTTTGAGATGGCCAGGCACTAGCAATTAAATCACCATTACCATCAACTATTAAAACCGGATCACCCACTAACTCTACAAGGACGTGACAAACGCTGGACAGACCATTCCCACCTAGCACTATTTCCAACATCCGGTTGTGGATCTCTTCGGACTTTTTCAATCTTGCAAACTGGTCGTTAATCAAGTTCTCAAAGATCGGAACCATAAAATCCATGTACGGTCTATCCTGGGGCAACTCAATCAATGGCAGTCCAACTTCGTTGGCATATTCCAACATATCCTCTGGAATCTTTTGAAAATACTGCCCTAGTTTTATGCCGAAAGCTGCCACTCCCTTGGCTGCTAGATCGTAAATAAGCTTCCGCCGGTCCTCGCTACTGTCTTTGATAGCAAATCCGGAGGTAACTAGGAGTTCCCCTCCTTTCATCCATTTGGTAACTTCAGGAACTTCCATTATATTCACAAATCTTATCGAGTGATCTAACCCTTGGTGACCTGCTACAACTTTTGCGTCATGTAGTGCTTCTACTTGCAGTGCTTGGCGTAAAGTAATCCCCACAATATCGCCCCTTTTACTAAAGAGTTCTACTTATATATTCATTCATCAAAATATTTTGATAAATATAAATAATATACAATGTTCTTCTATTGATGTCTAAAATCCTTTATACCTTTGGTACAATTTTTCGAGTGTTTAACTGTACAATAAGGATTTATTTTCTGTTCGACACGCTAACTCTTGTATGTTATGCGGTTATTACGAATCTACAGACGCGCTAGATTCAGGTTCTAGTGTTCGCAAGGACGTGGAGGTTCAAGTCCTCTTGACCGCACCAACTTTATTGATACAAGCGGTCCACAGATTATTCTGTGGGCCTTTTACGTTTGCCCCGAAAAATACATGCGTTAGACCCCGTTAATGAGCGTTAGATTGGAGGTACCCTATTTATGAGATTTCGTGAGGCTAAGGACTCGTTTTATCAGACTGATCCATCTATTCTCTCCCATCTACAATGAGTCTGATTGTGCTTGTCATCCCATCAATTACCTATTGAGTGAATCTCGATAAATAAGCTATAATACTTAAAGACAATGGGATAAGTATCTGTAAGGAAGTGTTTAAATCTTTGAGAACCCTTAATTTCCTGTTTATGTCACTGTTAATTGTATCTGTGTTGCAAATTTCGGGTTGTACCTTATCCTCCCTATCCAAGGATACTCAAGCGACAACCGAGCAGGTCATTGCTAATGAAAACGCTTATCAACAGTTAGTTACAGAAGTAAAAACCACCAATTGGAGTAAGGCAGAGCCAAAGAATTGGGAGAATGTCCAAAATTTAATTAACGAATTAAAGAGTTATCGGGATACTCCCGTGATTGCTCGTTACATTAGTTACCTCAGATATCTCAAAGAAAACAAAATTGACAAAGCCATTGGAGTCGCTAACAATATTCCCGCTGACTACTTTGGTGATTTACAAGACGAGATTAAGAAGCTTAAATCTGAAGCCAAGTCTCTTGCTAAAGCTCAAGACTTACAATACTACCAGGAGCTTATTCAAAAAGGAGATTATTCAACCTTACGTAGGGAAACAGTCGAGAAGGTTTCCCTAGATGAAGAGTATAACGCCATATATAACTTTCTAAGTGCATTAGAGTTTCAAAAAAAAGGGATTCGCACTGCCATGATAGTTAGCCTTTCTCACATTTCAATGCCTTATAAGGGCCTACTGTCTGAAGAGATCACCCTCCTGGTACATCAAAATGCTGACGAAATTAAACATATGCAAGACTTATTGAGCGGGAAAACTTCGGTTGGTAAGCCCAAACCCTATATTGGAATGACGACTGCCGAAATATTAGCTTCGTCTTGGGGTTCACCGAATGAAGTTATTAGTACTATGACGGCCGATGGAAAAGAGGAACAGTGGGAGTATGCGCCTAACAAAGTAATTTTCATTGAGAATGGTTTTGTAACGGCTATCCAGTATTAGTTCGCTAACCCTCGTATTTTATATTAGCTGCGTATTATTAAATCATCTATGGTTTTGGACACCTTGAAGAGTGATATATACTTGAATAGCAATATATGCTACAAAACTTAAACTAATTATGATAAGGAAAGCTATTATAAGACATCCGAATAGAGTGGTGGGTCGTTCATCAACCTGTTCTATAGCGTAATGTTGTTCGCGCTTATCATCATATTCTTGGCGTTTGTGCACGTCATTTAACACTTCATAAGCTTCGACGATATCGACAAATTTCGCTTTAGCATCCTTTTGTGAACAGACATCAGGATGCCAAATCTTCATGAGTGTTCTGAAAGCAGTCTTTATTTGATCATTCGTAGCGTATTCATTAACACCAAGTATTGAATAGTAATCCTTCATTGAGTTCCCCCCAGGTTTATCTTTAATCCTTTACATTTTATAGTTTCTCCCATGCTAATATAAATATTTCAACAAGACCTGTGAATGAGCATTTCCAATTTAATGCTCATTCAAGGAGTCTAAAGTATACATTTTCAAAAGACAAATGTAAAAGCTCAAAGGATTTTAAGAGGTGAATCTATGTCAGTAGCTCTTCGAGATAAGAAAATTTTCTTAATGTTTTTTAAGAGGCAACGTGGAAAATTCATGACTGCAGGCATCTGGCTGATAGTGATATATTTCTTATTCTACTGTCCTGCAACTAGACCGACATGGGAAGGCTTAATCGACGTCCTCAGCAATCGTAACCCACCGTCTTGGTTGATCGCAACTCAGCCTGGCCAAGAAACTAATGTATTGCAGACCAAGATTTATAAGCGTCAAAAGCTAGCTCAGTTTAAGATTAAAACAAACTTTGTAGTTCAAGATATTAAAGCTATAGTTGGAGTAAAAACAGATAACCCAGCAGATCCAGCCAAGGGAAATAGGACGCCATGGGAAAAACTCAAAGTTGATGTAGCCGCCGCAGGGAATACTTTTGCCGACTTTTGGAGTGTTTCAATTGTAACCTACCAAGGTCAAACCATGATTGTCGGTGAAAGTTCCCAATTCCAACCCATCAATCTTAATGACAGGGTACTACGTTGGCAAAAGGAAATTGAAGTTGCCGCTAAGAAGTACTCGCTTGAACCTTCCTTAATTGCTGCTGTAATTGAACAAGAATCTGGTGGAGACCCAGATGCTGTAAGTCCTGTTGGGGCATTAGGTTTAATGCAGTTAATGCCGTCTACTGCGATATTTCTAAATGTAGATCCCTATGATCCCACTCAATGTATTGAAGGTGGAGCTCATTACTTGCAGATGCAACTAAAGGAATTTGGCAATATTCCCGAAGCACTCGCTGCTTATAATGCTGGTCCAAGTAATGTCAAAAACAACTCTTGGTCCAATATCCCAGAAACATTGAATTACGTCCAGAGGGTACCCCAACTCATCCTCAAATATGAGCGGATATGGAATGAGAACCGATCACACTGATTGTCGTCGTCCAGCATAGTTTCCAAGCAACTTCGCTGATCGAGACCCGAAGTTTCCTGAGCGCATGGGATCGCCATCGAATCGAATCCGTTGGTGAAGAACATCAAGAAAACAGAGGTAACGCCGTCTACCAAGTCAGCCAGTTCTTCCATCTGTTCGCGAGAGGGTTTTCCTCCTTAAGCTTCCAAACCTCAGCATCGATTTTTAAATAAACGATACTACTTCATGTTATTGCCCTATTAATTGATACAGAAACAAGTTAAGTTTAAATTAGACTTATTTAGCAGCTGGCAAGTAAATGGTGAAAACTGCTCCATCACCGGGTTCACTTTCGACAGATACTTTTCCGTCATGCATTTCAATGATCTTTTTGACAATAGAAAGTCCTAAGCCCGTGCCAGTTCCACGCCTCGATCTAGATTTATCGACCTTGTAAAACCTTTCCCAAATATTTTCGAGTTCTTCCCGGGGAATACCA
>CAKMJS010000035.1 GCA_927405585.1 uncultured Desulfosporosinus sp. | reverse complement strand
ACCCCTGGAGAATGCTTAAAAGCCATTGCCTTAGGGGCCGATGCAATCTATTTAGGAACAGTTCCACTATTTGCATTGGTTCATAACCAAGTAGGTAAAGTTCTTCCTTGGGAACCGTTAACTCGATTGGTTTGGTATGATTCTCCCTATAAGCAGCGCCTAGACATTAATTTGGCGAGCAAAAGTGTAAGTAATGTCTTTAAATCAATGTCTATAGAGATGGAAGAAGGGGTACGAGCTCTTGGCAAAACAGCTTTATCGGAGATTGGTCCCAACGATCTAGTTGCTTTGGACGACTGGACGGCACGGGTAACTGGCGTAAAATGTGCGTCGACTTCTTAAATATCAAACTTTCCTTTTAATCTGATCGAACAGAACAGGAAGGCATCATTCCGTAAGAAAAAGCAGGTAGTGAGAGTCCATCACTACCTGCTTAACTGCTTACCTGCTTACCTGCTTACCTGCTTTACAAATTCATCTCATTCTTTTCATAAAATACTATTTTCATTTATTTCCTGGTATATCAAATGTGGTTTATATTATATTTGATTCTCATCTAACTTAAACATGCGGGCTAAGGACTGAAGTTCTAGCGCAGAGGCTTGAAGTGCTTCTGTGGATGAGTTAATCTCTTGCATCGAGTGCATCTGTTCTGTGCTGCTGCAAGATACTTCTTCGGCTTGAGCAGTTGTTTCTTGGGTAATGGCAGCAACCTGTTCAATTTCATGGGAGATTTGATGTGAATTGTTGGCAATATTATGTCCAAAAAGAGAAACCTCTTTGATTTGCCGATTGACAATTTGGGTACTTTCCATAATCCGATTCAAGGCACTCTGGGTTTCTTCAATCACTTGTGAACCGCTAAGTACCACTTCTTTCTCTGCGGTCATACTAGTGATAGCTCGTTCGACGTTCTTCTTAATATCTCCAATAATTTGCTCGATTTGGGCACTGGACTGTGTTGATTGCTCAGCCAATTTGCGAACTTCCTCTGCAACCACACTGAATCCCCGACCATGTTCACCTGCTCGTGCAGACTCAATCGCGGCATTTAAAGCTAATAAGTTTGTTTGGTCTGAGATCATTTTGATCGTTTCGACAATCGTTCCAATGGTCGCGGACTTCTCTCCGAGTTCGGAAATGATCAAGCCTGTTTCTTCCACGGTTTGATGAATTTGGGCCATCTGTTCGCCTGTTTTGGTAATGGACTGAACTCCTTCATTAACATAATATAAGGCCTGTGTGGATGCCTCGTCGGCAAGCGATACACTATGGTCAATTTTCTGTATGCCATCAGACATATCATTCACGGCTAAGAGGATGGCTTGAACGCTATTGGCCTGGTTTTGCGAGCCTTGAGCCACTAGATTAATAGACAAGGAGACTTGTTGGGCAGCATTGGTCGTTGTTTCTGATAGCTTTGCTAAAGCCTGGGAGGATTCGCAGAAAATATCCGCTCCATTCGAAATATTGCCTACTAATGAACGGAAATTTCCCAACATCATATTAAGTGACTCACAGAGTTGACCGATCTCATCTTTTTGGGTCAGACTGTGTAGCTGAGGCGTCAGATCACCTTTGGCTAATGTTTGTGCAAAGTTAACCGCATGGCGCAGGGGGGATGTAGTCAGGAAAGAAATATAAAGTCCGTAGAGTAAAATCAAGACACTGGCCAAGGTGGTAAAGATCATTACCGATCCAATATGCATTTGGATATCCATACCCATTTTGGCAAGGTAATAGGCAAAACCTACTCCAGAAAAGTTCATCAAGGCGCTAATGGAAAAAGCAAGAACGAGTTTGGTCGATAGAGACAAGTTAAACCACCAGCGAACCACTCTTGAGTTACGAAAAAAGAATCGACTAAACCGTTCAAGATATGCAGTCATTAATAAATTCCTCCTATTGTTTCGATAAGCGACAGATTGTAAGTATTCGCTATATAACGACAAAATCCTTCTTGGAATCTTCTGTTTTGCATAAAAATTCGGAAAAAGCATTAGCCGCTTTTGACAATATTTATCGTGCCGAGTATAATGTATTCAATCAAATATTCATCTAAACCCGATGAGTGTAAGGAAGCGTTCATGAACCGTTCAGAGAGAAGGGCCAGTGCTGGGAGGCCTTTTCGGTAAGTCGCAAGGTCGTACAGGAGGGGCAGAGGGGAATAGAGTACTCTCTGACGGGAAAGCCCGTTAGCGTATAACAAGTGCTGAGAGACTATGTCTTTCAGAATAAAGGTGGTACCACGGAAGCTTTTCGTCCTTTTTCAGGATGAAGGGCTTTTTTTGCGGGACCAAGGAGGAAGTGTCTTAGCACAGTCGCAAACGTTTCAATTGCTATTCGCTTGTCGCCCAGCTAAAACGCAAAACCCTTGTGCTTTCTGCATGTGCGACCGTTGCGTTTCTTTACGCCTTAACGACTGGCGCTCATTGACGCAATTTGCACTTAAGTGCTCCTTCAGCTAAGAAACTTCCTCTTACTGGTCGCCGGGGTGGTCGCCCTAAGGCCGGGAACGACGGGGTTGGAACGACCGCGAGCTGTGGCGCTGTTTGCGTCATGGACGCAAAGACGCTTGGTAGCGTTCTGGGTTAGGAAAATGCAAGCTCAATAACCGTCCCCAAAACTTGCAGTCCCCTCTTGCACACGAAACTTGAATTATTGAAAGGAGTTAAAAATATATGCCAGAGATTAATGATAAACCGGAAAAATTAGAAATGGCGAAGACCTATGACCCTAGTCTCGTGGAGGGGAAACAGTATCGATATTGGGAGGAAAGTGGATTTTTTCATGCTGAAGTGAACAAGGAGAAACCCCCGTTCAGTATAGTCATGCCGCCTCCGAACGTTACGGGCGCACTTCACATGGGGCATGCTTTGGATGGCACAATCCAGGATATTTTGACACGTTTTAAACGGATGCAGGGCTATAACACGCTTTGGTTACCGGGGACAGATCACGCTGGAATTGCCACCCAAGCTAAGGTAGAAGAGCAACTTGTTAAAGAAGGCTCGAGTCGGGTTGAGCTGGGGCGCGAAAAGTTTTTAGAACGGGTCTGGGAATGGAAAAGGCAGTATGGTGGGCGAATTACTCAGCAATTACGTCGACTCGGCGCCTCCTGTGATTGGCAACGTGAGCGTTTCACGATGGATGAAGGATGTTCAAAAGCGGTTCGGGAAGCGTTCGTGGAGCTCTATGATAAAGGACTGATTTATCGGGGGAATTATATTATCAATTGGTGTCCGAAGTGCCGTACTACGATTTCAGATATTGAAGTTGAGCACGTCGACAGTGAGGGAAGTTTATATCACCTCCGTTACCCGGTCAAAGACAGTGACGAGGCCCTCGTGGTGGCGACCACTCGGCCAGAAACCATGTTTGGGGATACGGCTGTAGCAGTCCATCCCGACGATGAACGGTATCGTCATTTAATTGGGAAAACAGTACTCTTGCCCCTTACGGATCGCGAAATTCCTATCATAGCCGATGACTATGTCGAGCGGGAGTTTGGGACGGGTGCGTTGAAAATCACCCCGGCACATGACACGAACGACTTTGAAATTGGGCTACGCCATCAATTGCCCCAGATTGTCGTTTTAGATAAAGAAGCCAAGATGAACGACAATGCGGGTAAATACGTAGGAATGGACCGTTTCGAGGCACGCATTGCTGTTGTCAAAGATTTAACAGCTCAAGGAATTCTCCTCAAAACTGAATCGCATGCTAATGCAGTTGGGGAATGCTATCGTTGCTCTACCGTGATTGAACCCATGGTCAGCAAACAATGGTTCGTGAAAATGGCGCCTCTAGCAAAGCCTGCCATCGATGTTGTCAAGGATGGGCGTTTGGAATTTGTTCCAGAACGGTTTGATAAGATATATCTCGGTTGGATGGAAAACATCCGAGATTGGTGTATCTCTAGGCAACTCTGGTGGGGACATCGCATCCCGGTTTGGTATTGTGAGGATTGTGGATTAGAGATTTGTGCTGGTGATGACCCCTCGACCTGCCCGACCTGCAGCTCGGACCACCTAAAGCAGGATCCTGACGTCTTAGATACCTGGTTTTCTTCGGGACTTTGGCCGCTTTCTACTCTGGGTTGGCCAGAAAAAACGCCCGAACTGGAACAGTTCCATCCAACCTCCGTTTTGGTAACGGGCAGGGATATCATTTTCTTCTGGGTGGCTCGCATGATTTTCATGGGCTTGGAATTCAAGGGCAAGGTGCCTTTCCCAAAAGTCATGATTCATGGTTTAGTGCTCGATGCACAAGGTCGAAAAATGAGCAAATCCCTAGGGAACGGCGTGGACCCCATTGAAGTGATCGACCAGTATGGAGCAGACACCTTGCGATTCATGCTGATCACGGGTAATACTCCGGGCAATGACTTGCGCTTCCAACCTGAACGCCTCGAGGCAACTCGAAATTTCTCGAACAAGATTTGGAACGCTTCGCGTTACGTGCTGCTCAATTTAGAAGACTATCAGGAAGGACCTCGAGGGGAGCTCACGATGGCGGACCGCTGGATTCTTAGCCGCTATGCTTCCACCGTAGAGAAAGGGACGGAAGCGTTAGAAAGCTTTGATCTCGGTGAAGGCGGGCGCTTGCTCTATGAGTTTATCTGGAATGAATTCTGTGACTGGTATATCGAACTCACCAAACCACGCCTTTATAACAAGGACGATGTGTTAGCTCGGCATACGGCCCAATCCGTCTTACTTGAAGTCCTCGAAGGAACCTTGCGGCTCTTGCACCCATATATGCCGTTTCTCACGGAAGAGATCTGGCAAACTCTCCCCGTGCCCGGCGATAGCCTCATGATGCAGTCCTGGCCGTCAATACCTGCTTATCAAGACGCAGTGGCTGAAGGGGATATGACTCTCCTCATGGAAGCCATTAAGGCAATCCGCAATATTCGAGCGGAGATGAAAGTGGCTCCTGGACAAAAAGTCGAAATCTTAATCCTTGCCCCGGATGCCCTCCAACGTGCAGTGCTCGAGACCGGGAAGGCAGATATCTTGAAATTGGCCGGAGGGGTAAATGTCACATTATTTGAAACTCTGACAGTGAAACCCTCGCAAGCGGCCAGTGCCGTTCTAGACGGCGTGGAAATCTATCTTCCTCTAAAAGGGCTACTGGATCTAGATAAAGAAGTTGCCCGTTTGGAAAAGGAGATATCACTTGCAGCTCTAGAGCAGCAAAGTTTGGCAGCCAAACTTAGTAACCCTGGCTTTACCAATAAGGCACCAGCCCAGGTCGTAGCGAAAGAGCGCGAAAGACTCGAAGGAATCGTGACTCGCACAACCGCCCTAGAGGAACGCCTAAGAGAGCTTAAACTAGACCTCTAGAGCGTGTTACGCGTGTTAGAGGGACGGTCCTTTTAACACACTTACGCACACACTTTTCACATTAAAGCAGCCTTGAACTTGTTCAACCCATAACACACCTAAGGAGGAAAAACTGAGTATGCTCGAAAACGATCTAGAAAAGGACTATCAAGAGAGCTTAGATTATGTCGTTAACTTGACTACATTTGGTATGAATTTTGGGTTGGGGCGTATTCAGGAACTTCTCAAGCGGTTAGGAAACCCAGAAAGGGCCCTGCGTGTGATTCATGTGGGCGGGACGAATGGTAAGGGGTCAACGACCGTTATGATCGCCCGAATTCTGCAGGAAGCGGGGTATAAGGTGGGGGCCTTTACCTCACCCCATTTGCATGATTGGCGCGAGCGCATGGTGATCAATGGCCAGATGATACCGAAGGAAAACGTCATCGAGGTGATACGCCGTGTGCGTCCGTATTTGGAAGCGATGGTTGCCGAAGGGTTTGAGCATCCGACAGAGTTTGAGGTTAGCACTGCGCTAGCGTTACTTTATTTCGCCGAGGAAAAGGTTGACTTTGCTTTGATTGAAGTTGGACTAGGTGGAGCCATAGATTCGACGAATGTGGTCGCTCCGCTGATCTCTGTGATTACCAATATCGGCATGGATCACATGGATTATTTGGGAAATGATCTCATCTCCATCGCTAAGGTCAAAGCCGGAATTATTAAACCGCACTCGACGGTCGTAACGGCGTCCGAGAATCCGGAGGTGATTCAGGTGTTTCGTGACCATGCGAACGCTGCGGGGGTTCCGCTTTGCTTAGTGGGGGAAGATGTCCGTTGGGAAAGCACAGAGATTGGAGAACTAGAACAAGAATTTAGTTTGACAGGCTTGAACACAACCTACTCGAAGCTTCGCCTGCCCTTAATTGGCCTGCACCAACTTCGAAATGCAGCAACAGCAATAACCGTCTGTGAACTCCTGCAAACTAAGTACGAGGCCCATATCCCGGAGGAGGCAATTTACGCTGGATTACGCCAGGTCAAGTGGCCTGGACGGCTAGAACTACTATCTCTGAGCCCTAAAGTCCTTTTGGATGGAGCTCACAATCTGGAAGGGGCTCGAGCCCTAGCGCAAGCGCTCCCACTTTATAAACGGGATCACCTGATCCTTTGTTTAGGCATGTTGGCCGACAAAGAACGCGAAAAAGTAATCGATTTGCTCGTGCCCTTGGCGGACGAGATTATCATCACGCGTCCGAATTCACCACGGGCGGGAGATTGGAGAGCTCTGGGGAGTTTGGCGGAGCACCATGGGCGACCGGTGACCTGCATTGAAGACCCCAAGGAAGCGGTTTTATTTGCCCTCACGCGTCTTAAAGAAAATGAAATGCTGTGCGTAACCGGATCAATTTATATGCTGGCAGATGCTCGCCAAGCCTTAATGGATGAATTACGATAGCGTTAACTAGTTGTTACGACAGCCCTTTTAGCAGCTCTTTTTTTACATTGCTGATGAGAATTTTGTAATCTCGAACGTCCTGTTCGAGTCTTGGCCAGCCTTGGTTAGTGTGACCAAGGCTTTTTTGCGTGCGTGCGAAGGTCTATTTCCTGATTGGCGAACATACCCTTCCTGTAAAAGGGTTGTCCAAAGAAGCGTGGAAGGGGAATGGGCATGAGACTTTCAGAGCGAATTAGAGTTGTTGTTATCGTGGTCGTTGGGATAATGGCAATTGGTTTATTGACTTGGGGATTGGGTAAGCTATATTTAGACCTTGTAGGGCAATCTAACCGGGGGAAGGCCGAAACAGCGAACTATCTCAGTAACGACGCTACTCCGGCGACCGATAACGTGTTGGTCCTTCCTGAAGTGAAATTCTGGTTCTGCCAGATTGGGGTCTTTCAAAGCGAGAGCAATGCACAGGTGAGAAAAGAACAGCTTAAGGTGTTTAATCTTAAGGTAGAAGTGATCAGCAGCAATCCTTGGATCGTCGGGTATGGCTTCGGTCATTCTGCAGATGAACTTAAGGAATTAAGACAATCCCTTGCCGAAAAGGGAATAGCCACGATTCCAAAACAAGTCGTGCTTCCCGAAAGGTCGTTTCGTGTCGCTGGGAATGGTTCGCAACTGACTGTAGAACTTTTAACCAACGTCAATACAATACTCCGTGAGGGTTTGACAGCCTCAGCATTAGTCCGAGAAGAGCAGGTCTGGAATGAGTTGGCTGGGGATTATTCACCCAAAGAGTTGGTAAACCTCCACCAATTTTATAATAATGTACGCGAAAATTCGACTTTAAAAGACCAAAAAGCTTTAAGTTTGTCGTTATTTTTTGAGTATCAGAGGGTTATAAATAAACTTTCTGGTAAATAATACAGTATAATGAAGGTTAATCGACAAATAAATATTGAAGTAAATTGCGTTTTTTCTCCTTAGTGATATAATTAACATATCTATACAAATATTGACCATATCAGATGAAGAAATGAGGGACCTATCTTGAAAACTTTAAAAATTCCGGAAGCGACTATTATTCGACTTTCAGTCTACTCTCGACATCTGACTGAAGTCGATCGAAAAGGGATAATTACTACCTCGTCGGGAGATATTGCTGAGGGGGTCGGCGTTAGTCCGGCACAAGTACGCAAAGATTTAGCCTACTTTGGAGAGTTTGGGACAAGGGGTGTTGGCTATAATGTGAAAGATCTTCGTCAACATATTCTAAGAATTCTTGGTTTAAGTGTTGATTGGAGTGTCTCCTTGGTCGGGGCTGGACACTTAGGGTTGGCTCTAAGTACGTATAAAGGGTTTAGAGAACGTGGCTTTATCATCACTAGTATTTTCGATGCGGATCCCCAAAAAGTGGGAACCATGGTCGGCAACGTTGAAGTACTTCCTATCGATCAACTGATAGTGGTCGCCAAGCAAAACCGCACACAAATTGGTATTGTGGCCGTGCCTGCAGCAGTAGCCCAAGATATCACGGATCAACTGATTAAAGCAGGTGTACAAGCTATCCTAAACTTTGCACCCGTCGTCTTAAATGTCCCTCCGGAGATCGAGCTTCGGAATGTGGACCTAGCGGTAAACCTTGAGGTGTTGACCTTTAATGTCGGTGCGCAAAGGTTTTAAAGAGTCAGCTTAATGGGACTTCAAATTGGGACCGGTTCAGAGTGCAAACAGTGTAACAAAGCCCCAGAGCAAGTTTTAGAGACTCGCTTTGGGGCTATTTGGGTTTATCAAGTAAGGGTTTAGTAGGTTTCTCTAAAAACAATACAAACTGGATTCATTCCTCACCACGAAGGTGGTTATGTGATAGTCGTATCGATTGTGTAAATGATTGATTAAAAATAATTCCTAGGTAAAACTATGCGGTAAGTGAATAATTCATTTAAGAGTGGAAGATTAATGTTACATAGCTTGCGCTCAAACTGTTGTACATCAAGGGTTATGTGTCATATAATAGGATTATAAGAAATGTATCTAGCAGTGCCGACGTAAGGGTCTGGACCGAGTGATACAGGTTGGAAGGTATGCGCCAACTACACCGTGTGGGAACAAAGCCCCGTGGTAGGTTCTTAGGAACTCGCCTAGGGGCTTTTCGTTAAGTGAAAGAGGGGATGAAGAATGGATCATATCCTGGGAAAGAAGAAGATTACCATATACGATACGACTTTGCGAGATGGAGCTCAGGGAGAAGGGATTCATTTCTCAACACAAGATAAGCTTAGTTATGTAAAGCGAATTGAAGAAATGGGAAGTCTTTTTGTGGAGGCAGGTTGGCCTGGCGCCAATCCTCGTGATGAGGAGTTTTTCCAGCTGGCTCACGACTTACATTCTCCCCAGACACGCATAGCCGCTTTTGGAAGTACCTGCAAAGTGAATGAGTCTTCAGAAAACAGCGAAATTTTGCTAAAGCTTTTAGCCTCAGGCGCTGAAACCATTACGATCTTCGGGAAGACCTGGGATCTACATGTCAGAGATGTCTTGCGGACAACCTTAGAAGAGAACCTGCGTATGATTCGAGAGTCAGTTGCTTTTTTGGTTAGTCAAGGACGGGTGGTATTCTTTGATGCTGAACATTATTTCGATGGCTTCAAAGAAAATCCAGACTATGCGTTGAAGTGTATCGCTACGGCTCTTGAAGCTGGGGCGGCAATTGCGATTTTATGTGATACGAATGGTGGAAGTTTGCCAGAGGAAATAGCCCGCGGGGTACAAGCCGTGATGGAGGAATTTGTACCAGAAGAACTAGGAATTCACGTTCACAATGATAGCGGCCTTGCTGTGGCCAATACCCTAGTTGCAGTGGAAGCTGGGGTAACTCACGTTCAGGGAACCTGGAATGGGTTTGGGGAACGATGTGGCAATGCCAATTTAAGTACGCTCATACCCTTGTTGCAGCTTAAAGGGGACTACGAGGTCGTTTCGGAGGCAGCCTTGTTGAAAATAACCTCCTTTTCTCGCTTCGTTGCCGAGCTGTCGAACGCCCCCTTCGATGAGAAGCAGCCGTATGTGGGCAGGAGTGCGTTTGCCCATAAAGCCGGCATGCATGTGGATGCAATTCTCAAAAACCAACGCTCCTTTGAACACATGGATCCAGCCGGGGTCGGAAATGAACGTCGTATCTTAATCTCAGATCAGGCTGGGAAGGCTAATATTTTAGATCGCTTACGGCGCTTTGAACCGACGATGAGTAAAGACGACCCCCGAGTTGAGAAAGCCATGCTTGAGATCAAAGAGTTAGAGCATAGCGGATTTCAATTCGAAGCAGCTGAAGGGAGCCTCGATCTCTTACTTTTAAGGGTACTCGGAGAGTTAACAACGCCTCCCTTTGAAGTTTTAGATTATCATGTTTGGAGTGATCCCTTGCGTGGAGAGCTCGATTCCGTCGCGGTCGTGAAAGTTAAAGTCGGTCAAGAATCAGTCCATATTGCATCGGAAGGAAATGGCCCAGTGAATGCCCTCGATACGGCATTACGTCAGGCCCTTGTAAGTTTCTTTCCGATTTTAGAGAAAAGTGAGTTAGTGAATTATAAGGTGAGAGTCCTAGACGGTGCGCGTGGAACTGAAGCCATCGTTCGCGTCATCATCGATACTCGCCTTGAGCGCGAAGTTTGGGGTACGATCGGGGTCTCCAAGAATATATTGAAGGCCAGTGCACAGGCTTTATTGGATGCGATTAATTGGACGATATATAGGGGAGGGACCGCGTCACACCTCCTCGGCCATGCGATTGTCGTGCCAAACTAGGGAGGGACCGCGTCACACCCTCCTCGGCCATGCAGTTGTCGTGCCAAACTAGGGCTTTAAGCCCTCGATGCAAGAGGATAGGGTACCCGGCAAATGCGACATCCTTGTCGCAGTGCCGGCGGGAAACGTCCGGAAGCAGAATTAGAGCGATGTCCAAGGATGGACAAGTGTCCCTGTAGCCAGGGATGGCGAGAAGGGACCCGATGATAGGGCTTAAAGCCGAGTTTGGCTACGACGACCGCATAGGCGTCGGAGCGTGTGATCGCGGCCCCTCTAGCTGGGGTCGACAATGAAAAATTCTGACAATTAAAAAAATCCCTGAATGCCAGTATTATCGGTCATTCTAAGGATTTTTTGATGTAATACAATG